>JAISJS010000410.1 GCA_031261385.1 Treponema sp. | reverse complement strand
CCTTCTGCGGGGCCGCAGGGCACGGCCCAGAGCGGTTTTAGTTCCCAGCAGAATGGCGGGTTTCAGCAAAATGGCAGCCCTGGTCTGCAGCAGGGAAACAATGTCAGCCAGCAGGGCGCCGTCAGTCCGGTCCAGGAGCCGTCCCGCTCAGGCGCAGGCCCGGCGCTCCCCCTGCCGAATTTCCCCGTCCATCTGCCGTCGATGCCCGACATTTACGGCCGGCCCGAACCCCGCCTGGATCAGGATAACGGCAAACCCCGGCTCACCATCAACGAACTTATCAGGCTCAACATGATAGACCTGCGGGAATTGGCGGTCTGTTACAATATTTCCCATGACGATATGGTTGCCCTTAAAAAGCAGGAAATTGTTTTTTCGATACTCAAGGCCCATACCGAACGGGGCGGGATCATCTATGCCTACGGATCCCTCGAAATTCTCCCCGACAGTTACGGGTTTCTGCGGAGCCCCCAGAATTCCTACCTTCCCGGCCCGGATGATATTTACCTCTCCCCGAGCCAGATACGGCTTTTTGCCCTTAAAACCGGGGATACGGTCTATGGTCAGATTCGCAGCCCCAAGGAAGGGGAGCGTTTTTTTGCCATGCTCCGGGTGGAAACGGTCAACTACGACGATCCCACGGTCGCGCAGAACCGCATTCCCTTTGATAACCTTACCCCGCTGTACCCCAACCGCAAACTTGACCTGGAAACGGTAACCGAGGGGATCAGCGAGCGGGTGATCAACCTGTTCTGCCCGATAGGAAAAGGCCAGCGGGCCCTTATCGTGGCGCCTCCGCGTACCGGCAAGACGATTATGATGCAGAAAATCGCCAACGCCATTACCCGTAATCACCCCGAGGTATACCTCATTGTGCTCCTGATTGACGAGCGGCCCGAGGAAGTTACCGACATGGAGCGGACGGTACGGGCGGAAGTGATTTCATCAACCTTTGACGAGCAGGCTACCCGGCATGTTCAGGTTACCGAAATGGTTCTGGAAAAGGCAAAACGCCTTGTCGAACATAAAAAAGACGTGGTAATCCTGCTTGATTCAATCACCCGGCTTGCCCGGGCCTATAACCAGACCGTGCCCACTTCCGGCAAGATACTGTCAGGCGGTGTTGACTCTAACGCCCTGCACAAGCCAAAGCGCTTTTTCGGCGCAGCCCGGAACATTGAGGAGGGGGGGAGTCTTACGATTATTTCTACCGCCCTTATCGAGACCGGCAGCCGCATGGACGAGGTCATTTTTGAAGAATTCAAGGGCACCGGTAACCTCGAAATCAACCTGGACCGCCGTATCTCCGACCGGAGGCTTTTCCCGGCCATCAACATCAAAAAATCCGGTACCCGGAAGGAAGAACTGCTCCTTTCCGAGGGAGAAATGCAGAAAATCTGGGTCCTCCGAAAGGTGATAAACCCGATGGACGACATCGAGATCATTGAGCTGCTGGTTGACAAAATGAAGAAAAGCAAGAATAATGAAGCATTCCTGAAGTCTATGAACACCGGTTCAGCCGCGATAGATTAACAGGAACAGGGAGTAAAAACGTAATGAGAGAGAAGATACATCCTAAATATGAACCCACAAAAATCACCTGCGCCTGTGGGAACGTGATTGAAACCCGTTCCACAGCCCGGGATATCAAGGTTGAAATTTGTTCCGCCTGCCATCCGTTCTTTACCGGCAAACAGAAGCTCGTAGACACCGCCGGCCGTATCGAACGCTTCAGGAAGAAGTACAATATCAAAGAGTAAATATACCGCTGGCAAAAGAGATCCCTCGGATTATTTGCTGTGTGTTACCCTACGGATACATTCCCAGAATCTTTGGTTCTTTTAGCCGCCATGCAAGGATCAATTTACAGGGGATTATTTCTCCTTTTTTAGTGACGAGCTGTCCGTTTATTTCCAGCATAGGACCGTCTTCTTCCCAGCGTAAATATTCAATGCGGATTATTTCCCGAAAATTAATACGCGGGTTTTCAACGTTCTCGCGGGGCGCTTCTGCCGCATAGGCGCCGGTACGGTAGAGCAGGGCAAAATAGGCTGCATCGTCGTACCGGTTTTTTACCTCTTTTTCAAATTGGCCTTCACCCTGGGCAAGAATAAATTCCGTGTCGGAATTGCGGAATGCCTGTGAAAGGAGCTGGAGATAATTTCGGGCTTCCGCAGGGATGCCCTCAAAAATCGTGGTATTGAGTTTGTCTGCATTGGCGGGGGCAGTAAAAACAGTTTTATTGGCCTGCCTTGGCGCCTCTACTACTGTAGCATTGTTACTTGCGCAGGATACAATAAAGAGAATAGAAATACTTAAGAAGATAAACCGCAGAGGACGCAGAGAATGCAGAGGACGCAAAGTTTTCATTAAGAATATTGAATTTTTTTTAGTGTCTCTTGTGGTTAAATTCCAAATTGTATTCATACCTCCACCTTTCCCCCTCCACCCTATTATTATACCTCAAACACATAACACCGTGGAGGCTTTTTCCCGATAAGATCCTCATCCATCATTGCGGAACTCATGTCGGTGATTTTTGGGGTCCTCATCAAGCCGGCAAAATCCTCTGTTGACAGTCTGAAACCGCGGGCATTGGTACTGAACCATAGTTTACCGCTTTTTTTAAGCAGGGAGAGACACCGGGAAATAAGGGAAATATAATCCCGCCTGATATCAAGGGAAGAGCTCATTTTTTTTGAATTGGAAAACGTCGGGGGATCCAGGATAATGATGTCCCAGGAAGCGCCGGCTTTTGCTGCTGTATCAAGAAAAGACAGGGCTTCTGCGCGTATGAAACGGTAGGGGGCCGTTATGTTTTTATCCTTAAAAAAATCATGATGAGCTATCCGCGTTGTTTTAAAGCCATTCCGTCGTAGATTGAGTTCTCCCCACTCAAGGTAGGTGTTGGAAAGGTCCACCGAGTCAACGGTTTTTGCGCCTCCTGCGGCGGCGGTGGCGGAAAAAGAGGCGGTATAGCAAAAAAGATTGAGAACCTGTTTTCC
>JAISJS010000345.1 GCA_031261385.1 Treponema sp. | reverse complement strand
AGGGCTCAATGATTAATACCACTTTAGTATACCTATTTTATAGATTTTGTCAAACTTCCGGCAAAGTTTTTGATACCATACGGCCCCCAAAAAGGCCGATTTTGGCAAAAACGCGCATTGGGTTTGCTGTACGGGACAGCCCGGCATTTGGCTTGGGGGGCGATAATTATACCGCATAAAGCGGATATTTTCGTAATACTTTCTAAAATTGTGTAATGACAATAATTTAGTAATAGTTACATTAGACAACCGAAATCACGACAGACGCATGAAAAGGAATTTTACCACGAACCCACACGAACCAACACAAAAAATAAGGACAATTTTGTACTTTCGTTCGTGTTTTCGTGGGGTTCGTGGTTAAATTCTTCTTCCCCCTTATTCGACTTCTTCGACTTCGCGGTTAAAAACTCTTAAGTTTGATGTTATGTCAGTCACCGTTTTGAGGAACTTTGCAAAAAGCCTTAAATAGACTATATTAGGTATGGGAGCATATATTGGCTGACATACATTTTGACGATCATGATGACCTCATAGATATTTGCAAAGATAACGTCTTTAAGGCGGTTTTTACCAGGGATACCCCGGAATCTCAGGGAGCGCTGTCAAAACTGCTTTCTGCCATCATTGGCCGTTCTCTCGTGGTGACAACGTTAACTGCCAACGAACCGCCCATAGATAATATCCGGGACCGGCAAATCCGCTTTGACATCAAGTGCAAGGCTGAGAATGGGGAACTGGTGAACGTGGAAATGTCCCTTAACCCTGATGCTTTTGAACCGCTTCGGCTTGAGTTTTATGCCGGGAAGCTCTTTACCGGGCAGGATATTCGGGGAGCCGATAAGGAATATGACGACCTGAAACAGACGTATCAGATTGCGTTTCTGGTTAAAGAGCGGTTCTTTCCGGACGATGATTTTTTCCATACCTTTGAGTATTATGACCCGGCTCGTAAGGTATCCCTTGGCGGAAGGAGCCGGATCATCACGCTGGAGCTTTCCAAGCTGGAACCAATAGTAGCAAAACCTTCCGAGGCGATGACCGCCCCGGAGCATTGGGCAGTTTTTTTCCGGTACCTGGATGACAAAACCAAACGTCAAAAGATAAATGAAATAGTTCAACTAGAGGAGGGAATATCCATGGCGAGTGCTGTGTTAATGACCATCAGCAAGGACGAGGTAGAACGTGCGCGGCTTGAGAGCGAGTACAAGTATGTGGTTGATACCCAGAGCAAGGTTGTACATGCAAAACGGGAAGGCGTGCGGGAAGTTGCTAAAAAAGCCTTGGCAAAAGGCTCCACCCCGGAATTTGTCGCGGGCATTACCGGGCTTTCCCTTGATGAAATTGGACAGCTGTAAATAATTCTTGGTAAGTCAACAACCCCCACCGGCAGTGCCTGGCGCCAGGCACTAAGAGGAACCATATGAATCTGTTATCAAGTTGTACCTCAGGCGGATGCGGGGCAAAAATCGGCCCCGGAGAGCTGGAAAAAATTCTTAAAGATCTTCCGGTAAAAAATGATCCAAACCTTCTCGTGGGGTTCGGCGGACGGGACGATGCGGCGGTGTATCGGCTTGACGAAAACCGGGCGCTGGTCTCTACGGTAGACTTTTTTTCGCCGATGGTAGAGGACCCTTTTGTCTTTGGAAAAATCGCCGCCGCCAATGCCTTGAGCGATATTTATGCGATGGGCGGACAGCCCCTTTATGCGCTGAATCTGCTCTGCTTTCCGGAAAAATCCGGCCAGGATATTCTGCATCAAATTCTTGCGGGGGGCGCAGCAAAGGCAATCGAAGCGGATACGGTAATCGCAGGCGGCCACTCTATCTACGATCATGAACCCAAATACGGCCTCGCCGTTACGGGCCTTATTGATCCTGCAAACATTCTTCGCAACGATACCTGTCAAACCGGAGACGCGCTTATTTTAACCAAGCCGCTCGGAGCAGGCCTTGTCATGGCAGGTCTCCGCGCAGGGGAAGCGGCGCCTGAAATCGTGAAGGCCGCAACAGATTCCATGGAACGGCTTAACCGGTATGCCGCAGAAAAATTTTCCTGCTATTTTGACAGCATCCACGCCTGCACCGACATTACCGGTTTCGGCCTTGCGGTACACGCTTCGGAAATGGCCGGAGAAAAACATACGTTGATCATCGACGGCGCCTCACTTCCCCTCCTTCCCGGCGCGTTCGGGTTCGCCGAAAATTTCTACGCCACTGCGGCGGGCCAGCGGAACCGCAATTACCTTGCCGGAAAGGCCGATGTTGCCACTCTGTCTCCCGCTATGCAGGAAATTGTTTTTGATCCGCAGACTTCAGGAGGCCTGTTGATTGCCGTTGCAGCGGATAAGGCGGCGGAACTCTGTGACGCCATCAGAAAAGACGATCCCGCCGCCGCGATTATCGGGGAAGTCGCCGACCGGGAAAACTTCGCCGTACTCCTGCTATAAAGAACCACGAACATCACGAACTTATTCCATTCTTTATTCGTGGTTAAAAAGCTTATATTATTCCACCCTGAACCTGGAGACCGCATCCACCAGGGTATTGATATTTTCCTTGTTTTTCCCGCTGATCACATTCACATGGTCTACCGCTTCGTTGATCTGGTCCGCCCCAAGGGCCATTTCGTTCATGCCGTTGGTAATTTCCTGTGTGACGGCTTCAAGGTTTTTGCCTTCCTTGATAATTTCCCCGCTGCCCTCAAGCATCTCAATCGAACCGTTCTTTACCAGGAGAGTAATATCATTCAGTTTACCGATGGCTTCCAGTATCTGTTGGCTTCCCACACTCTGCTCTTCCATGGCGTTGCGGATATTCTCTTCCTGATCCGATACCGTCCTGACCCCGCTGTCTATGGACTCAAATTTATTTAACACCGTATTTGTGGAATTGGTGATCTTGTCGATGGAATCCTTGATCTTCTTTAACACCGTCGATATGGTCTTGGACTGCTCGCCGGAGGATGACGCCAGTTTTCTGATTTCGTCTGCCACAACGGCAAACCCTTTTCCCGCTTCCCCCGCATGGGCCGCTTCGATGGCGGCGTTCATCGAAAGCAGGTTTGTCTGGCTCGCTATGTTTTCCATCACTACATTGATCTCCAGAAGCCCTTCGGACTCGCGCGAGATCTCCTGAATATCCTGCGCCACTCCCTGCAGGCCTGTCTTACCCACCCCGGATGCATCGGTCAGATCGGTGACGTTTTCAGTATTTTTAACGAGGGTCGACGTGACCGACTGGATATTGGCCAGCATCTCTTCTATCGCCGATGAAGACTGATTCACACTTGCCGTTTGCGCTTCCACATTGTCGTTGAGCTTATTGATATTGACGGTGATCTGCTCCATGGTTGCATTCGTTTCCGTTACCGACGCCGACTGATTGATAACCCTGCCTTTGATGCTCTGAATATTGGCGGTGATCTCATTTATAGCCGCGGCAGTCTCGGTCATATTCGAAGCCAAATCATTGCCGATATCCATAAGGGACTGCGCCTCTTTTTTAATGATGAGTACCAGGTTTTTCAGGCTGTCCAGGGTATCGTCAAAATAACCGGCCATTTCGCCGATCTCATCGGTGGTCGTCAGTTTGATCTGCCGGGTAAGATCCCCCTTCCCGACCTGCTGCAGGACCTCAATAATTTTTTTGACGGGCCGTATGATGATCGATCTGAAAAGCAGGATCGTTAATATCACCGAGGCTACTATGATTGCGGCGGAAATCAATACAATGGTAAAAACAGATTTGTTAATTCTTGTATCAATAATTTTATGTACCGATGCTAATTCAACGCCGACAAAATACATACCGATCACTTCTTTGCTTTCGGGGGCAAAAATGGGCTCGTATCCTGCAATGTACTGCTTCCCGAGAACTACCGCATTTCCCACATAGTTGTTACCACTGCTTACCGGTCCATAGGCCGCGCTGCCCGAACCAAGCATGGTTCCCACGGCCCGCTTCCCCGAAGCGTCAATGATGCTGGTGGTAATCCGGCGAAAATCATTTCCGTCCCTCATAAAAATGGTAGCAACAATACCCAAGTCTTCTGATAATTGATCTACCAACTCATAACGCCCGTCCAGGGGCTGCGATCGCTGGTCAACAAGATGTCCGTTCTCCAGACGTAACGCGCCGTATACATTGGCAATTTTATTTTGCAGGGAATTTACATCTCCCTGGATTTTGCTTTCCATTACACTAACGGCAGTTTCCAGGCTTATATCCCGCATGTCATAAATGCTTATAACAGCCAGGATTAGAATAGCCAGAAAAACTGATGCAGAAGACAGGCCCGCGATTTTTACCAGAATGCTGATTTTATGCTTTTTCACTGTTGTTTCCATAAAACGCTCCTTCCTTTTTGTTATTATAT
>JAISJS010000327.1 GCA_031261385.1 Treponema sp. | reverse complement strand
TTCACCCGAGGGAAGCTGCGCCTCAAGCCGCACCGAAAGCGGATAGGGATTTTTCGGCAGGGTGTAATGAAAAAGATTAAATACCTCGCCTGCGGCCAATGCCGAAGGGGCGTTGACCGTAATGCGGACTATAGTGTTGGCGGGCGCCTGAGAATTTCCGGGCGGGTCCTGAAACACTATCGTTTCGCCTTTTTCATTATCCCGCCGTTCCCGCTGTGAAAAAGCAAAGACAATCCCCGAACGGCTGATCTGTTCCAGGGCTCCGGTAACGGAAAGCCCCACAAGCTGCGGCACGGTGAGCATCGCGTTCTCCGCTCCCCTGCTCACCACAAATTCCAAAGCGGTGGGCCCTGATATTTCCGATCCCGGCTCGGGGTTCTGCTGAAGTATCGTTCCCGGCGGCTCCGAAGAATATTCGTACATAAAGGGCTCTTTCAGCGACAGCAGGGCCTGCGCCGGCGAAACCGCCTCTCCGCCGGAGAGGGAACCGGTTCTCCCGGCAGAGGCAAAAAGGGTTTGAAGATCGATCCTGACCTCATCAATGTTACGGAAGCGGTAATCTCCCACGCTGTTGATCATCACCCCCTGGCTGACCACAAGGCGTATGCGGCGGCCCGCTTTTACGATGGTCCCCGCCTTGGGCTCCTGTTCCAGAATAAGGCCCCGGTCCCGGGAGGATTGGGAATAGCGGAGCTGAATCCGCGGGTACTGTTCCTTTACCTGCAATTCAAGCAGGGCTTCGGTCAGTTCAACGCCGCGGACATCGGGAACCATTGTTTGTTCTGCGCCGCGGACAAAAATAAAGAAAATTGAAACGGCGATAATCCCCACAAAGACGATCAGCCCCACCGCCATGGAGACAAAAAGCCTGAGGTGATTGGCAACATAGCCTTCAATAGAATCCAAATCAAATTTAGCCATATACCCTCTATTCTAACATACTGCCAATAAAATCCCGGGCTCCATTCAAAAACACCCGCCACTCAAGCTCTTTTTTTGTCTGATATTGCAGGCGGCGTACCGCCAATACCCCGTCTCCCGTTTGTATCAATATCCCCTGCCCCTTGTCTATGCCCAAGACGGCGCCCGGCGCCGTCTTGGCTTCAATTGGGGCGCCAAGCACTGAAGTACATGGCGCCGGGGCAGCCTCATTGACATACAAAAGGCGATCTCCCTGCATGGTATAGGAAAGCGGCCAGGGATCAAAGGCCCTGATACGGGCGTCAATCTCCAGGGCGCTCTTTTTCCAGTCGATGCGCCCGTCTTCTTTGGAAAGCAGTGAACAGAAACTCGCCGCCCCGTGATTTTGCGGCCGCCCCTTCAGCGGCCCGCCCCCGTCCGCCGCAATATTTTTAAGTACCTCCGGCAGCATTTCCGCCGCTTTCCGCGCGGCAATTTCGCTTAAACTTCCCGTAGTTTCCCGCCCCGTAAGGGGAAAGCTGCTTTGGGCAAGTATATCCCCGCTGTCCATTTCCGCCGCCAAAACCTGGATCGTAATGCCCGTCTCGCCGTCCCGGTTGATGATAGCCGCAGGAATCGGGGCAGGCCCCCGGTATTTGGGGAGCAGGCTCGGGTGGATGTTGATCCCCCCACGGGGAAAAAGCCCCAAAAATTTTGGCCCAAATATATGCCCGTACGCAAAAGAAACCAAAAGATCCGGCTGTAACGCCGCAGCCGCTTCACGGGCCTCTCCGTCCAGTTTGATCGGTTTAAGGACCGGGATGGGCGGCCTCCCCTGTTCCTGCAGACGGGCCGACAGTTTTTCCGCAGCGGCGCCTACTTCGGTTGCTTCGCGTTCTCCGCGCCGGCCCCGCTTTGCATCGGGGTTGGTGAGCACCCCGGCAATTTCAACCGCCCCTGTCAGCGCCAGAGCTTCAAGGCAGGGAACGGCGATACCGGGACTGCCCGCAAAAAGGACCCGCATCAGGACTTCTGCCGCCTTTCCATTTTGGCAAGAAGCCGGTTCCGTTTCAGCTCGGGAAGACGGTCGATAAAAAGAACCCCCTCCAGGTGATCATATTCGTGCTGGATAACCCGCGCAAGGATTCCATCGGCCTCCAGCGTAAAAGGGCGGCCCTTTTCATTCCACGCCTGCACCTTCACCGACTTGGGCCGGATCAGATCCGCCCAAACCCCCGGCACCGAAAGACAGCCTTCCTCGTATTTAACCGTTTCCTGAGACGTTTCGATAATCGACGGGTTGATAAATACCCGCGGCGTGTCCCCTCCGACATGGACTATAAAAATCCGTTCCATAAGGCCAATCTGGGGCCCTGCAAGGCCAATCCCCTTCCCTTCATGGAGCCCAGCAAGCATTTTTTCCGCCATTTTGGCGTATTCGGCAGTGATCTTTTTAACCGGCGCCGCCTTCTGCCGGAGAAGTTCATTTCCGAGGGTGATGATTTCCATACGTTTACAGTATACAAAAATCAGGGTATAGCTTCAATGTCAAAACCAAGCTATTCTCAGTTTGAACACATGCATAGCTCAAATAATACGCCAGGGGGACATGGTAAATCCCCTCGTGGACTAACCTGTAGAGTCCGCCTGCGGAGCCTGCCTGGTTTTCTATCTGCCAATCTTTCTCTAATGCATGTCTCCTCCGGCGGGGAATTCCAGAGACGTCCACGAGGTGAACTCCCAGCCCCCCTGGCGCTTTATTCGGAAATGCCTGTCTTAAAAAGAGTATTACTTTTCTTACACATAAAGAGCTATTTATCTTTTTATGCTACAATGGCTGTTTAGCGAAAAAAATAATGTTAAAAACAGGTGCGGCGGGGAATTACACTGGGCTCGTCTCTGGAATTCTCCGCTGTAGGAAACCAGCGTTGGAAAAAAAATAATATTTTTAAAAGGAGCGGGTTCCGCAAGCGGGCTCTACAGGTTAGAGACCAGGGGAATTTACCGCCGCACCTGTTTTTAATGCTACTTCATAAAGACAAATAGTAATTACTAATAGAAATAGTGAATATTTTGCTGTGTTAAGTTCAATAAAACCTTTTTGTTAAGGCAGGGTTTAATAAAGCGCCGGTGGGACAGGGAGTTCCCTTACGGGCGTCTATGGAATTCCCCGCCGGAGGAGACATGCATTAGA
>JAISJS010000207.1 GCA_031261385.1 Treponema sp. | reverse complement strand
GCCCAGGAATACCGGGATCAGCAGCATGAAGTGAATCAGTTGTTGGAGGAAGAGGCCAATAAGGTCGTCCACCATCTCACCTCGAAATTGCCCAAGGATGTTCTTGAACGCCTTGATGTAATGGGCGGTCTCAAGGAGAAGCTGTACAACTACTTCAACCAGAATTACCAGAATATGTTCAACCGTTACATGGTAACGACTGAAGATGAAATGGTAAAGAAAGTCCGGAATTATATTGACAAGGAAGAGACCAAGGTCCTTGCCCGGTATACCCCCAAAGAGGTCGCCGACCTCCTCGACGCCGTTGGCGGCGCCGACAAGTTCAACACCGGCGAAATCGAAAAATCCATGGTCAACATGTACGGTCACCTGCAGGGACATATCCAGCGCGGCGTGAACGAACTTGAGACCCATACCAACAGCATTCTGCGGCAAAAGACCGATACCGGCGCTTTCGTCCGCGGGGAAAATGCCTACTCCATCGTAAAATGCGCCTTCAAGGACAATCTTACCAAACCCAAGACCGTTACCGATGTAAAACTTTCGGTCAACATCCTTGATTCCGAGCTTATCAGCCCGATTTTCCACTATCAGGTAACCGTTGAATACCTTATCAAGGATCTTCTGTCCAAGCACATCATCGATACCATGGACAAGGAAATTGAAAAGGTAAAGGACGAGCGTATCGATCAGGGTCTTGAAGAACTTTCCGACAGCGAAATCCTCTTTACCAAAATGAATAAGGTAGAGGATTATACCGATGACAAGGGCGATGATCCCAAATCGAAGCGCTATTCCGTCGTTGCCAAGAGCATTATGGAACGGATTAACGATCTCCGTGCGGAAATCGATCCGGAGACCTTTGACGCCCTGAACGTTCGTGAGAACATCAAGAAGATCGTCGATATCGAAAATATCCGGAACCGGGGCTTCAATACCGCCATCAACTCGATCACCTCGATCCTCGATACCTCCAAAATGGGATATCAGTACATCGAAAACCTCAAGAACGGCCGGGAAGTGGTCATTCGGGAATATGAGGACACCGATGTGGCGAACCTCCCCGATGAACGCTACCAGATTCAGCTCCGGTATTTCGACAATGCCCAGCTCATTGAAGACCGCAAGGCCTATGATGTGCAGATGAAGAGCTTTGAGACCGAAGTGCAGCACCTCTGGGATCTGCTGGAAGTTATCTATCAGGATTCCAAGAGCTCCTTCAAGGTCAACGATTTTGAAGATCTGGCCAAGAAAAACAAGAGCCGGATCAACAAACTCATTAAAGAAAAATCCGGCGAGCCCCTCTACGAGGATATTGCCAAGGTGTGGGACGAGATTTCCTTTGTCCGCGCCGCAGAAACCGAAGTTGAACGGTCCAACCGCACGTATATTTATGAAAAGGACAGGATTCGGAACCGGATCATCCTTATGCGGAACAAGATGAAGGCCATGTACGATTACCTGTACCCCATCGAAAGAAGGGTTATGGAAGATCGTCTTTCCTTCCTGGAACGGGAATATTATCGCTTTGATTACCTGATCAACCCCTACCACCTGCAGCCGGGTATTCTGCTTGATGTTGATATTACCTCCATCAAACGGAAGAAGGCCACCCTTGATGCAATGGCCAACGTGCTCAACGAATTCCTCCATGGCGTGTCCAAGGGATTCCAGGATGCGGCATTTGCCTCATTCAGCCGCCGCCGGTCCACCGTCCGGGAAGACATCAACCAGTCCTTCGGGGCCGCTGATGAATCACCCGCGCCGGCAGCCGAAGGGGCTCCTGCTTCTGCGTACCTTGATCTTATCAACAATGACAGCGCAGCGAGCGTTTCCGCCGAAGGCGCAAAGAAACAACCCAAGGCTATTGCCGCCCCCAAAGGGAAACGCGGCCGGAAAGCGGGTGGTGTTGTTGACGCCAAAGCGGGAGCAGGAAAACGCGGCCGGAAACCCGGAAGCAAAAACCGCGGCGGAGAAGCTGCGCTGAGAGAAGTGTAATTAAAAGTGATCAGCTAAAATGATCAAAGACACTCCCGTATCGGGGGTGTCAAGCGCCCCCGAGTCAGCGGATAATTCCGCGGTATGTCCCGGGGGCGTTTTTTCTGGAGGTGATATAAATGGGTAATGATTCTACGAATCTGGAAGTGCTTTCTACCCGTTCGGGTTTCAACTCAGCGGTCCGGCAGATTAAAAAAACCATCAGTCTGGTGGAGACCATCGGGGGGAATAACAATTTGGGGGATCTCTTGTTTGAGCTGGGAGATGAAGATCTTACCGGTGAACGGATAGCCCTGATTTTGCGTATGCTTTTGGTTGATAAGCTTGGATATAGAACGGTTTCCTCCAATCTTGCGGAGGTCATTTCCGATCCGACGCAGTTGGCGGATGAATTTCAAAAGTGGAAGGGTGTTGACCTCGTCGTTTCCTATTATCACCCCGAATTGGGGCTTCTTGTCGCCAACCCGAAAAATGCCGAAGAATTAGCCGGTTTTGGCGGATTGCGGAAACGGGAACTCCTCGTGGTATATGCCGGAAAAGCAGGAACTCCTGCCGATGATGACTGCCAGAAGGCGGCGGCATTGGCGGCTTCTCTGTTTGAAGGGAGTACCGCCAAAGCCCCTGCGGCGCTGCTTAAGGGCAATTTTGCCGTCAGGAAGCTTAAAAAAGCCAGGGAAGAAGAGGAAGAAGCGCCGAAGGCGAAGCGGGCCAAGGCTGTCAAGGCAAAGGCTCCAAAGGCGAAAGCAGGAGGACGAGGCCGCGCAGCAGCGCCGGCGCCTGTTCAGGAAGCGCAGCGGGTTGCCGCCCCGGTGGTTACCTCCGCCGCGCCTGCGCCTGCATTGCCCAAGGGCCCCGTAAAGATGACTCCCCGTTATGCAGTTGTTGTGCAGAATGAGCTTTTTCACAACGGTAACGTCGAGGCCTGGAAACGGATTGTGGCAAGCTACAGCGCTAAATACCCCGCCTTGCAGGTGTACATCTACTATGAGGGTGAGCGGATCCTTGATATCAATTCCCTTTTCAAATGGGGAAAGGTAAAACACGGCAGCGCTATCGAATTCGCTGTCGCGGGGAATGAAATTAAGGATGTGGCTAAATTGCAGCGTTATCTGGCACAGGGGGCAAGTCATCAGTTTGAAGCCTTCCTCCGCGGACCGGTTAACACTGTTCAAAAATTATTCGGATAATTTTTTAAGGATAAATACATGGACAGCAGAATACATTTCTTTAGTCATATCGACGTCATCCCCAAGAAGGTTGAGCCTGAACTATTAGGCATCCGCGGCCGGCAGGCCAATGAATTTGCGGAACTGGGTTTCCCGATTCTCCCCGGCTTTATCCTTGATACGGAAATAGCTTCGGAGATAGATCCCAAAGCCATCAGGAAAGATGTCAATACTTTGCTGGAAAAAGCGGCGGGTATTGTCGGGAAAGCTTACGGGGACGGGGAAAACCCGATGCTTCTTAAAGTGGTTATCTCGTCAAACCTGGCGGTAACTACGTATCCTACCCTGCATAACTTTGGCCTGGCAAAGCCCACCATTGACGGGTTTGCCGCCTGGGTCGGCGCGGATTTTGCCGCACACGAGGTGCTCTTTCTGGTTCGCGGTATGCTCAAAATTGAGGAGCGGATCAGCGAGCTGGAGGACAAGACTGCCCTCAAGGAAGAGATACAGGGCAAATTGAAGATGCTGGATAAGGCGCTTGGCATTACCGGCCCTTCCAATGAACTTGGCGCTGAGGATGATATAAAAGTTGTCATCGACAGATCTGCGGAAGAATATATGGACGCGTATGCCAAATACTTCCCCAAAGGTTTCTTTGATACTGCCGAAGAACAGCTTCTTCTTACCCTGAGTGAGATCTCCAAGATGCTCCAGATGGATGATCAGAACGACCGTGATACGGCCCTCCTGATTCAGCCGATGGTATATGGCAACTACGGCAAAAATTCCAGTTCCGGGGCGTACAACAGCCGGAATGTGGTAACCGGCGACAAAAAACTCCAGGGATATTTTTTCCAGGAGAAATTCAACGAGATTGGCGCTTCAGGGCAGGATATCAACAAGATTGACGCTTCGCACCTTAAGCAGCTCCAAAAAATTGCCTGGACCCTTGAAGACAAATTCAAGGAAATACGGCAAATCCGCTTTACCGTGGAAAAAGACAAACTCTGGCTGATTGAACAGCGGCAGGTGGAACAAAAATCCACCCAGGCCGATATCAAACTCCTCCTCGATCTGGCGCAGCGTAAAATTGTTGATAATGCCTACGTGGTTAAGGCCATTGAACCGCTGCGGCTCAATGAAATTCTCCACCCGATTATTAACACGCCAAGCGTGAAAGATCTTAAGAGCTGGAAGGGCGGTATCGCCGGCGCTCCGGGGGCAGCAATCGGGCGGGCATATTTCAGCACCGACGGGCTTCTGGAAGCAAAAAAGCTTGCCCACCAGAAGGGGGAGGACGGACGGTTTATCCTGGTCGTGGAATCTTCCTTTGCCGAGGACGTAAAGGCCATCGAAGTGAGTACCGGGGTTCTTACCGCCGAAGGGGGCTATTCCGCCCATGCGTCGGTCGTTGCCCGTCAGTACGGCAAGGTGTCCCTTGTTGCCCCGGATCTCAAGATCAAGGGTAAAAAGGCTACCCTGGGTGATTTTGCCTTCTCGGAAGGCGATTACCTTACGATCAATGTTCCCTTCTATGGGGAATCGACGGTGTACCGGGGAACGGCAGAACTCATAGAGCCTGATCCCAAAGAATCGGGCCTTCTCGATTTTATCGCCATCAGCAAGACCTTTA
>JAISJS010000122.1 GCA_031261385.1 Treponema sp. | reverse complement strand
AACAAATCAATAAAAAAATTACCGGTATAGAAGACCGTTTTGGCCTTGCGGTTGTTCACAGTAAAAAAATCTACAACATGTCGGTCAGTGAAAAACAGACCGTGGAAATTATCAAAGTACTGTACCGGGGAGCGACGGCGCTGGTACTCGATGAACCTACTGCGGTTCTGACTCCCCAGGAAACGGATCATCTTTTTGCGATGCTGCGGAACATGAAAGAAGCAGGCTGCGCCGTCATAATCATCACCCATAAACTCAATGAAGTGATGGATATCAGCGACCGGGTGACGGTTCTGCGAAAGGGACGGGCAATCGGCACGGTGAATACTCCGGATACCAATCCCCATGAACTTACCGAGATGATGGTGGGGGTAAGCGTCTCCCTGGAAATAAAACGGGAAGCGCCCCTTAAAAAAGAACGGCCCGCTCTTGAGGTGCGTTCCCTTTGTTACGATAGTTCTGATGATGTACGGGTTATCGACAATATGTCATTCGGCCTTTACGGCGGGGAGATACTCGGCGTTGCCGGTATTGCAGGCAGCGGGCAGATGGAGCTTTGTGAAATCATAGCGGGCCTGCGCAAATCTTCCGGCGGAGAAATTTTATTTAACGGGGCAAACCTCCTGGGCCTCTCGCCGCGGGCCATCAAGGACAAGGGCGTGTCGATGAGTTTTATCCCCGAAGATCGTCTCGGCATGGGACTGGTGGCGGGGATGAGCATTACCGATAACGTTCTTTTACGGTCCTACGAAAAACATCCGGGTGTTTTTGTTGACCGCATTGCAGGCCGTGCGCTTGCAGAAAGAATTGTTGAGCGGTATGACATTTCAACGCCCTCTGTTCAGCACATTGTGCGCAAGCTCTCCGGGGGGAATATTCAAAAGGTGCTGTTAGGCAGGGAAATTGATCTTGGTCCTGCCGTCCTCATTACCGCATACCCCGTGCGGGGGCTTGATATCGGCGCGTCGTACAGTATTTACGATATGCTGAACGAACAGAAAAAAAGGGGAGTTGCCGTCCTCTACATCGGGGAAGATCTGGATGTTATCCGGGAACTCTGCGACAGGGTAATGGTGATCCACAATGGGGCGGTGATGGATATTGTAGATCCTGAGCGTACCACGAAAGAAGATATGGGGCTGCTTATGCTGGGACATACGCCGGCAGGAGGCGAAGAATGATTCACATTATCGCGCGATCGGAAGCCTCGCCCCTGCAGGAAAATCTTCTCCGTATTGCGGCGGCATTGGCCGCACTTTTGGCTTCGGGCCTTATCATGCTTGTCATCGGCTATAATCCGCTGGAGGTTTTTGGCAAGATCGTCGCAGGCTCTTTGGGCAGCGCCTACCGGTTTAAGGAAACGATTCACAAGGCCATCCCCCTCTGTGTGCTTTCCCTCGGGACTGCGGTGGCGTTCAGGATGAAGTTCTGGAACATAGGCCAGGAGGGGCAGTTCTACCTCGGCGCGTACGGGGCCTCCCTGATTGCCCTCTCGTTTCCCGGTATGCCTGCTCCGCTTTTGCTTTCCCTGATGTTTGCCGCCGGTTTTGTTTTCGGAGGCCTGTGGGCCCTGATCCCCGCCCTGCTTAAAGTCCGCTTTTCCACGAGCGAGACCCTGGTAACCCTGATGCTGAACTATGTTGCGGTTAAATGGATCTCCTATCTGCAATACGGTCCATGGCGGGACCCTGCGGGAATTGGGTTTCCCAAGATAGCCACCTTCAGTAAAAATGCAATTTTGCCCGCCGTTCTGGGCCTTCATGCGGGCTGGATCATCACCCTGCTTCTTGCCGTGCTGGTGTATTTTTTGCTCAAGCGGACCAAGCTGGGGTACGAGATTGATGTCCTTGGAGAAAGCACTGCCACTGCCCGCTATGCCGGCATGGGGGTTTTTAAAATCACGGTGATTGCCATCATGATTTCAGGCGGCCTCTGCGGAATTGCCGGAATGATGCAGGCCTCCGCGGTGGAACGGTCCCTTTCCGATCAACTTTCCGGAGGGCTCGGGTTTACATCGGTAATCACCACCTATCTTGCCCGGCTTAGTCCGCCGTCCGTCGTGGTGGTTTCTTTTTTGTTTTCGATTTTGATACAGGGGGGCAATTTCCTTCAGAGCAGTCTTCAGATCCCCGCATCGATCTCCCAGGTTTTGCAGGGGATCATCATATTTTTTGTCCTGGGTTCTGAATTTTTTATCCGCTATCGTTTTGCCCGTGTCTCCGCGGCAAAGGAGGAAAAACAATAATGGAATTCCTCAACTCCCTTACCCTGTTTCTCACCACTGCGGTTCAGATGGGGACCCATATTCTTTTTGCCGTTCTGGGAGGCATACTCTGCGAAAAAGTCGGGAACATGAACCTTGGTATTGAAGGGATGATGCTTCTTGGCGCTTCGGTAGGATTTTCCGCGGCCCTTGCCACGGCAAACCCCATCGCCGCCGTTTGCGCCGCAGGCATTGCCGGGGCGCTTGGCGCCCTGATCTATGCGCTTATCACTGTTACCTTCCGGGGCAATCAGGTAGTCACCGGTCTTATCCTTACGATCTTCGGGACCGGGGTCTCGGGCTTTTTGGGGAAAAGCCTTTCCGGCAAAGCCCTCCCCGAAGCGGTTTCCAATGCGTTTGCCCCTGTCTCAGTCCCCCTTCTGGGCCGTATTCCGATGCTGGGGAAAATCTTTTTTACCCAGAGCCCCTATGTGCTTGCCGGTATGGTTCTGGCGGTTATTCTTTTTATCTATTTTCAATACACGCGGATTGGCCTTAACGCCCGTTCTGTCGGGGAGAACCCTGCGGTGGCGGACGCTTCGGGGATACCGGTAAACCTCTACAAGTACATTCACATTTTGCTCGGGGGCTTTTTCTGCGGCGTCGGCGGCGCGTACCTTTCACTGGTATTTGTTCCGCGCTGGCAGGAAAACATCACCGCGGGCGCCGGCTGGATTGCCGTGGCGCTGATTATTTTCAGCACCTGGAACCCGCTCAAGGCAGTTTTTGCCGCATACCTTTTTGGCGCCCTTAAAGGCGTCGGTTTTAAATTTCAGAATATCCACTTTAGTATTCTGGGCAAAACCATTGGATTCTCCCCCCAGCTTCTCGATATGCTCCCCTACATCGCCACGATCGTCGTTTTAATAATTATCACGCGGCGGAAGAAGAAGGAGTATCAGGCCCCTGCGGGATTGGGAACGCCGTATTTCCGTGAAGAACGCTAAATGAAAAAATTATTGATAAAAAACGGCCTTGTCGCCACTGAAGAAACCGAATCGATCTGCGATATACTCATCGAAGGCGAAACGATACGGCAAATCGGCAAAGATATCCCGCCGGATGCTGATTACGAAGTAATCAACGCCGCAGGAAAAATTGTTATCCCCGGCGGGGTTGATGTGCATACCCACCTGAACCTTGATGTGGGGATCGCCGTGGCAAGCGATGACTTTTATACCGGTACTGTTGCCGCCGCCTGCGGGGGAACCACCACGATTATCGATCATCCGGCCTTTGGTCCCGCACATTGTCCGCTGGATCATCAGATAAAAAAGTACCACGGTTTTGCCGAAGGAAAGGCCGTTATCGACTACGGCTTTCACGGGGTTATTCAGCATGTTGATGATGATGTGCTCCGCATGATGGGCTTCCTTGCGGGGGAAGGGATTACGAGTTTCAAAGTCTACCTTACCTACGGCTTTAAACTTTCCGATTCCGATCTTTACCGTGTTCTTGAAAAGGCGAAGCAGCTTGGGGTGATGATAACCGTACACCCGGAAAACGACGGAGTGGTCAATTACCTGCGGGAAAAATTTATACGTGAGGGAAAAACATCTCCCCATTACCATCCTCTCTCCCGGCCCGCCGAATGTGAGGCGGAGGCGGTAAACCGCATGATCCTGCTGGCAAAAATGACCGGCGACGCGCCATTGTACATTGTACACCTGACCAATAAGCTGGCCCTGGATTATATCGCCGCCGCCCGGAAACGGGGCCAGCAGAACCTCTATGCCGAAACCTGTCCCCAATACCTTTTCCTTGACGACAGCGCCTATGACGCGCCGGGGATTGAAGGCCTTAAGTACATCATGTGCCCGCCCCTGCGCAAAGCCGGAGACCAGGAAGCGCTTTGGCAGGGCCTTGCCGCATCAATCAATACCGTTGCAACCGATCATTGTCCGTTCTTTTTTGAAACACAAAAGATCCTTGGCAAAGATGATTTTACCAAATGTCCCTCGGGGGCGCCGGGAGTCGAAGAACGTATTCCGCTTATGTATTCGGAAGGAGTGGCAAAAAAACGAATCGGTCTCCGCCGTTTTGTCGACCTCTGCTGTACGAACCCTGCAAAACTTTTTGGTATGTACCCGCAAAAAGGCGTGATACGGGAAGGCGCCGATGCAGACATTGTGATTATCGACCCGGATAAAAAGACAAAACTAACCCAAAAAAGTCTTCACGCCAACGTCGACTATACCGCTTACGAAGGTATGGAATTAACCGGATACCCGGTATGTACGATTTCACGGGGAGAAGTGATAGTCCGGGATGGGGTTTTTAACGGGAAACCCGGCCGCGGCAGGTTCCTGAAAAGAACAATGCCTATTGGATATTAACCACGAACGACACGAACGATCACGAAGGAGAAGAAAAATCCTGTTCGTGTTGTTCGTGGTTACATCTCTTGATTTTTTTTACTTGCCGGAGATGGTTTTTTTTGCGATATTTGTAGTATTACATGAAAAAGGCGGGCTCTTATGTCGGATCAGAGTGTTGTACCCATAGATCAGTTGCTTCCGAACAAACTTCCCCTGGTGGCCCTTATGGGCCGGCCGATTTTTCCGGGGATTTTTACCCCAATCATGATTGGAAACCCGACTGATGTTAAGGTGATTGATGACGCCGTGGCGGGGGACGCCCTTATCGGCCTTGTTATGCTGTCCAATGAAACGGAAAATCCGGCGATTGGGGACCTGTACAAGGTGGGGACCGCCGCCAAGATAGTCAAAAAAATCAACCTTCCCGATGGCGGGGTGAATATCTTTATCTCTACCCTTAAACGCTTCATGATAAAAAAGACCCTCCATGCGGCGAACCCGATTGTGGCGGCGGTGGAATATCTTGAAGATGAAGAGGACAGTACCGACGAGGTAAAGGCCCTGACCCGGGCGCTCATCAGCGAGATGAAGCAGATATCGGAAAATAACCCCCTCTTTTCCGAGGAGATGCGGCTCAACATGATCAATATCGATCATCCGGGAAAAATTGCCGACTTTATCGCCAGTATCCTCAACATCGACAAAACGGAACAGCAAAAAATCCTGGAGATCCTCAACGTCCGCAAGCGGATGGAACAGGTTCTGGTATTCATCAAAAAGGAACAGGAACTCCTGCGGATACAAAAAAAGATCCAAAAGGAAATCAACGAGAAAATCGAAAAATCCCAGCGCGATTATTTTCTTAAAGAGGAACTCAAGGCCATCAAGACCGAACTGGGAATGACTACCGATGCAAAAAGTTCCGACTACCAGCGCTTTAAGGAAAAGCTTGACGGATTTAAATTTGAAGGGGAGATAAAAGAAACGGTTGAACAGGAACTGGAAAAGTTCAACCTGATGGAGCCGAACTCGGCGGAATTTATCGTCACGCGGAATTACCTTGATGTTATTGCCGGCCTCCCCTGGAATGATCCTGAGCGCGAAAACTTTAACCTTAAAGCCGCACAGGGGATTCTTGAAGCGGATCATTACGGCCTTAAAGATGTAAAGAGCCGCATTGTGGAATACCTTGCCGTGCGGAAACTGCGGCAGGATTCCCTCGCGCTGAAATCCTCCGGTTCCATCGTATGCCTTGTGGGGCCGCCCGGCGTGGGAAAAACTTCGGTGGGCAAATCCATTGCCCATGCACTCGGAAAACAATTCTTCCGTTTTTCAGTCGGCGGTATGCGCGACGAGGCGGAGATCAAGGGCCACCGCCGCACGTACATCGGCGCCATGCCGGGGAAAATAATCCAGGGCCTTAAAATCGTCAAGACAAAGGACCCGGTTTTTATGATCGACGAGATCGACAAGATGGGCGCAAGTTACCAGGGTGATCCTGCGTCTGCCCTCCTTGAAGTCCTTGACCCCGAGCAGAACAATGCCTTCCGGGATCATTACCTTGATCTCCCCTTTGATGTTTCTCATATTTTCTTTATCGTCACTGCCAATACCCTGGATACGATTCCGCCTCCGCTGCAGGACCGCATGGAGATTATCCAGCTCCCCGGTTATATCGACACGGAAAAACTTGAAATTGCAAAACGCTACCTGGTGCCCAAGAGTCTTGAAAAAAACGGCCTTAAGAAAACCCAGGTTAAGTATACCAAGGACAGCCTCCTCCACATTGCCAACGGGTATGCCCGTGAAGCAGGGGTACGGAACTTTGAAAAGAACCTCGATAAAATTCACCGTAAGCTTGCAAAGCAGATCATCGAGAATGTTGAGGCCCAGGAATTGCGTTCCGTGGAGGAACGTCAGGACGAAAAAGTCCCGAAATTTGACATCGACAAAAAACTTATCGAAAAGCATTTGGGTAAACCAATTTTCCCCGAAGGAGATGTAAAAAAAGCGGATCGTCCGGGTATGTCTGTAGGCCTTGCCTGGACCAATATGGGTGGGGATACCCTGGTGATAGAAGCGGCCTCCATGCCCGGCAAGGAGGGAATTACCCTGACGGGAAAAATGGGCGATGTAATGAAGGAATCTGCCACAATCGCGCTGACCGTTGCCCGGAAGCTTGCCCAGGAACGCTACGGCCTTGATAGCGAATGGTTTGAAAAAAAACATATTCACCTCCACATACCCGAAGGGGCAACGCCCAAGGACGGCCCCTCTGCCGGAATCACGATGGCGACGGCGCTGCTTTCCCTGATGCGGGGAAAGGTGATCACCGGCAATATGGTGATGACCGGGGAACTTTCCCTTACCGGGCAGGTGCTCCCGATAGGCGGGCTTAAGGAAAAAACCATTGCCGCCCGGCGGAACAAGGCAAAGCATATCATCATCCCCAAGCAGAACCTCCGCGACCTTGATGAGATCCCCGACAATGTCAAGAAGGGTATTGAGTTTCATCCGGTGGAACGCTTTGATGAAGTGCTGGCGTTAGCCTTGCCGGATTAAGCAGATTTAACCACTAAGGATGAAGAAATTTAACCACAAAGGCGAAGAAGGCGAATAAGGAAGGAAAAGGAGAACAGAAAATTTAGCATTGGAACAGAAAATTTATCGTTTCTTTTTTTCTTAATCTTCTTACCTTTTTCGCCTTATTCGCCTTTGCGGTTTTTATTCTTCTCTTTGTACTTTGCGGTTTTTTATCTTTTTTTATTTCAGTGATTCAAGGCCGGCTTTTGCTACCGGGTCTCCGGGTTCAAGATCAAGCGCGGTACGGAAAAATGCGGCGGCTTCGTCATCGTCACCCTGTTTCAGCGCCAGTACGCCGAGGTTTGAAATTATTTTGATGTTGTCGGGATCTTCGCTTAAGGCTCTTTCAAGTTCTTTGCGGGCCTCTTTATAATCACCGGTTTCCATTAAGCAGATGGCAAGCTCGTTGCGGGTATCGGCGCCGCCGCTGCCGAGCTCCAAAACTTTTCTGAAAGCTGCCGCTCCGTCTTCCCACCGCTCAAGGCGGCGTAGGGCCCAGCCCAGGACAAACCAGCCGTTCCATACATTAGGATGACTTTCAAGAAAGTCCCGGATCTTAAGGAGGGCCTCTTGTTCGTTTCCCCTGTTGATAAGCTTATAGGCTTCCATGAAATTCTCGTCATCAAGACCGCCGTTCCGTATTTCCGCCAGAGTCGATTCGGCGTTTTCTTTTTTTTCAGGATCATCGGCAAGGGGAATATACCGGGAAAAGCAGCCGGAAGCACGGCTAAAATCGTACATTTTCATAAAAAAGAAAGCGGCGTTAAAAAGGCCGTTGGGGAACGGAGGCGCCATTTCCGAAAGCTCCCGGTAAATTTCTTCGGCGGTTTTATTGTCTGCTTCCGCCGCCTGCTCTTTGCCGCCGCGTTCCAATGCCGCCGCCCGTTCCTCCAGGGCCAGCGCCCGGTTGAGGCGCACCACAGCGGATAGCGGGAAAAGCCCCTCCAGGGCGGCAAGTATCTCCAGCGCCAAATCGAAATCGCCGTTCCGCGCCTTTAAAATCGCCGCCTCGTTAAATTCTTCAAAAATATCGGGACGAACTGCCAGCACAAAACGGCGGTAATAATCGAGCCGTTCAGGTGATAAATCTACCGGAGTATCCGCGGAAATAACACACAGCATACCGGAGATGATCATTTCCCAGGAAAGGTCCTCAAGATTGGCGGTCCCCTCCCCGGAAAGCTCTACCGGAATCGGGATTGCCGGATCAATCGAAAAAGTTATTTCGGTATCGGTGTCATCATCATCATGATCGTGCCGGTGAGAAAGGGACTCAATCTGCCCGCGGAGACTTTCGGGGACGGAAAGGAACACGATTCGTTTTTTTTGATTTTCTGACATGGTAAAAAGTTCCGCCGCTTTGTTACGGAGTGTCCGCAGGGACACTGTCCGCCCTGGCTGCAATTTCCTCCGGGGGAGTCATTTCCTCAAAGGCCTTTTCCTGGGCTG
>JAISJS010000049.1 GCA_031261385.1 Treponema sp. | reverse complement strand
CGTCCTCCAGCAGGCGTTCTGTTTCCTGATCGAGGCGGAGTATATAGTTGTCCCAACTGACAATTTCCATCGCCCCGTGATTCGGGGCAAAGCGTTCTGTCGCGGCTTTCTGACGATCTATCGCAGTTTTTTTTATATGATTCTCTATTTCGGTTAAAACGCCGATAGCCCTGCCCAGTTCTATCTCCGTTTCCCGTTCCCGGTACATGCGGAGGCGAAGAACTTTTTCAAGGTTAAATGAAAACTTCTTCATGATTTTTGATGCTATCGGCTTAACAATGCGGCGACACTGTTAACGGCGGAGGCTGCAGAAGAAACCGGTTCCGCCGCATCTTTGATAACCTCAAACTCAGTATCCTCCGAAACGACGCGGGGAAGTGAGTCATCCAGATCTTCTTCGGGTATATCAATCCCTGCAATCGCTCCCATTTTAATGAGCGTTTCATTTAATGAGCTGCCCTCATCCATATCCTGAATTAAAAATTTTTCAATTTCTTTATGCTTGCCAATAGCTTCATCAATATCGGGATTGGAACCGGCGTGATAGGCGCCGACATTGATAAGATCTTCGGCTTCCGCATAAACTGCCATGTTGCGCCGTATGATGTTTGCCGCCTTTCCCGGCGCCTTGCCGGCAACGGTCGGGGCAAGACGGGAAATGCTTCCCAAAACATCAATTGCAGGATAATGGCTGCGCTCCGCAAGGCTCCGGGAAAGGACTATGTGGCCGTCAAGAATACCGCGCACGGTATCGGCAACCGGCTCATCCATGTCGTCTCCGTCAACAAGGATCGTATAAAAACCGGTGATGCTTCCGTAATCGGAAGTACCGGAACGCTCAAGCAGTTTCGGCATTGAGTCGAACATACTGGGCGGATACCCCCGCGTTGCAGGCGGCTCGCCGGTGGCAAGTCCTATTTCCCGCTGGGCGCGGGCAAAACGGGTTACCGAATCAAAAAGGAGCATGACGTCGAGGCCCTGATCCCGGAAAAATTCCGCGACGGCAGTTGCCACGTGCGCCCCGCGAAGCCGTGCCAGCGGAGAAGAGTTCCCCGGGGTTACCACGAGCACCGAACGCTCAAGCCCTTCTTTTCCAAGATCGTTTGCAATAAAGTCATTTACTTCGCGGCCCCGCTCTCCGACAAGGGCTACTACGTTTACATCGGCATTGGTGTTACGCGCTATCATTCCAAGCAGCGTCGATTTTCCGACGCCGGAACCGGCAAAGATTCCGAGCCGCTGCCCTCTGCCCACCGCAAGAAGGCCGTCAATGGCGCGGACGCCGGTACTGATACGCTCGGTTACCCGCTTTCGCTTTAACGGATCGGGGGGAAGCGCTATTGCAGGGTACAATACTGCCGATTCAACTTCACCCTTATCGTCAATGGGTCTGCCCATTGCGTCAAGGACCCTGCCCAAAAGTTTTTTTGATACCGGCACTTCAAGGCGCGTCCCGGAAGCAACTACCCGGTTTCCCACTTCTATACCGTCTGTTTCATCGTAGGCCATAAGCTGGACCGTCTCACCGCGCAGCCCTACAACTTCCGCTTGTATAATGCCTTTCCCTCGGGGGGCTATTATGCGGCATACTTCTCCGATTATTGCGGCGGGTCCCTGGCTTTCGATCAGGAGGCCCTGGACCTTCGAAATGCGGCCTATGCATTTTATCGGGTCGATACGGTCGGCGGTTTCTATATATTTGTTAAAAATGGTTTCCAAGGCGCTACACCCCTTCGGAGATGGACGCGATTTTTGCCTTTGCCCTGATCGGGGAAATTTCGAGGATCTTGCTTTCCAGTTCTGCAAGCTGACTCGAAATCCGCGCATCAATTTCACCAAAGTCCGTTTCGATAACACAGCCGCCTGAATCCACCGAGGAATCTTCGACAACTTGTATCGACTTTGAGCCTTCCACCAGCTGAATAAAATCCTTTATGTGCTCCGTGGTTAATTTTACATCGGCCATGTTCACCCGGATAATAATATTCCCGCGGCCCTTTACTTTGCGTAAAGCCTGGACCACATTGGAAATAACCACGTTCCGCTGGTTCTCGGAAATAACCTTGATGACCTTTCGGGATATAAGCAGCACAAGATCGATAATCTCCTGCTCGGTTTCGGCAAGAATCTCGCCGCGTTTATCCTGGGCCCGTTCAAGCACTGTCTGGGTACGCTTGACAAGGCGCTCAACCTCGGCTTTACCTTCAACAAAGCCAGCCTCACGCCCTGCAATTCTTCCCCGCTCTTCAGCATCTTTCCGCTCTGCCTCAAACGCCTGACGGGAAGAGTCTTCGATATCCTGGGCTTTTTGGCGAGCCCCGGCGATGATCTTTTCCGCTTCATCCTCAGCCTGGCGTTTTAATGACTGGGCCTGATCGGTCCGCCGCTTCACTTCCTGAAAGGCCGCTTCTTCGGCCTCTTTGACAATGCCGTCCGCCTCGGCCTTTGCGGATCGTATCATCGCCTCCCGTTCCGATTCCCACTGGAGTTTAAAATTTTCAGCCTCTCTGCGAAGGTCGTCGGCGGTAGGACCCGCATATTCTTCGACATCGGGAATTTCTTCCAGCTCCTCCTCCTCCGGGAGAAGGTGCGCCAAATCGGGAAAGGAGGTGGGAGGATCAAGGGTTACCTTGGTACCGCTTAAAGTTATCTCTTCAGGCCTGAATACTGCTTTTGCCATTTAAACCACCAACTCGTCTTCGCCGGAGCGGGCAACGACGATTTCACCGGTATCTTCAAGGTGCCGGATAATCGAAACGATCTTCTGCTGGGCTTCCTCAACGTCTTTAAGCCGCACGGGGCCCATGTACTCCATGTCTTCCTTGAGCATACCCGCAGCGCGTTTACTCATATTGCGGAATATCTTGTCCTGCACTTCGGTATCCACCGACTTGAGGGCTTTGGCCAGTTCCTGGGAATCCACTTCCCGCATAACTTTCTGAATGGCCCGGTCGTCGAGCATAACGATATCTTCGAATACGAACATCCGTTTCTTGATCTCCTCGGCCAGTTCCGGATCTTCGTCTTCCAGAGCTTCGATGATCTGCTTTTCAGAGGCACGGTCAACAAGGTTGAGGATTTCAACGATGCTCTCAACGCCGCCCGCCGTGGTGTAGTCTTCACTGGACAGCGTGGAAAGTTTCTTTTCCAGAACCCGTTCAACTTCACGCAAAACTTCAGGACTGGTACGGTCCATCGTCGCAATACGCCGCGCTACATCGCTCTGCACCTCATGGGGAAGGTTCTGCAGAATAATCGAAGACTTGTTCGGCTCCAGGTACGCCAAAATAAGGGCGATGGTCTGGGGATGTTCCTGCTGAATAAAGTTCAAGAGGTGTGCAGGGTCGGTACGGCGGATAAAATCAAAAGGCCGCACCTGCAAGCTTGAAGTCAGGCGATTGATGATATCAATGGCCTTCTGGCTGCCCAGTGATTTTTCCAAAAGTTCCCGTGCATAGTCGATACCGCCGGTGGAGATGAACTGATTCGCCATCATCAGTTCCTGGAACTCCTGGAGTATCGCGTCCTTTTGATCGGGCTCTATGGTTTCAAGCCGGGCGATTTCAAAGGTGAGAGTTTCTATTTCATCTTCACGAAGATACTTAAAGATCTCTGCGGAAATTTCCGATCCAATAGTGACGAGGAAGATAGCTGCCTTTTGGCGGCCGGTATATTCATTTTTCCCTTTTTTCTTGGTCCCGCCGACCATGGGACCGCCGCCTGCAACTGCTGCGCTTGTTTTTGCCATTTTCTATTCCTCCAACAGCCAGGTTCTGATAAGCTGGGCACAATCTTCAGGATGCTCTTTGGCCATATTCGCCACCGATTCCTGAAGTTCCATACGGGTCCGTTCTTCTACCGAGATAGACACATCCACCCCGTTTTCCTCCGCGTCGGCAATGGCGCTTTCACGCATGGCCTGTTCCCGCCGCGCCCGTTCATCCTCCGCCAGCCGCCGCCGCCGTTCCATCTCGCGGCTTATCATCCGGAAGATGATAAACGAAACCAAAAGTATTACCAGGCCCGACAGGAATATCAGGATGGTAGTCTGCATCTGCTTGCGTCTGAAATAAGCGGCGTCATCATCGGTAAACTGCTTTGTCCGGTCAAACGGGATATTCTGTACCGTTACCGAATCTCCCCGCGCTGCACTATACCCCACTGCGTTCTGTACCAGCAGCACCGCCGCCCGTATTTCCTCCTGGGGCACCGGGATATACTCACGCTCCCGGGTACCGTCGGCCAGAATCACCGGGTTTCCTTTTTCATCATACTTCAATTTCCATTTTCCGTCGATATTCACCGAGACCGTCACCCGGTCTATGCCGGGACTCCGATCTTCCTGGGTTACCTTCTTGTTGATTTCCTCGTTGTGAGTATTGGTTTCCTGCTTCATCGTACCGTAGATATTCGACATATCCTTGAAGGCAGGGGGAGTCTGGCCTTCGACACCGGCAGGACCTTCGGGGTTATACCCCGTTCCTTCCCACGTAGTTGAAGAAGTACTTTCCGATCGGGGGATTGACCGGACCAGTTCCGAATCATCATAGGGGAGACCCGGAGTCCGGGGTTTAATGGTGATGGGGAAAAATTCTTCGGTGTCGCTCGTTTTTTTGGACATGTCCATATCGATCTTGATATTAAGGTCGCGGACCCGGTCGGCAGTAAAGGTATTCTGAAGAGAAGTCAGCACAACGGCCCGGTATTTTGTTTCAAGCGTCTGGATGAGTTTATTTTCCTTGTCGATGATATTGATCCGGTCGAGCGCCGCCATGCCTTCAAAATCATTAAGGACAATTCCCGCCTGATCGGTTATCACGATATTTTCATCCTGCAGGCCCTGAACGGCAAATTTAAGCGTCTTCTGGATTCCTTCGATTTTTTTGCGGTTCGCTGTAATGTCACTCCCCGGTTTGGGAATGATGATCACGCTGGCGGTCACGGGATTTTGATCGGAACGGAAAAGCGATCGCTCCGGCGCTACAATCGTCACATTGGCATCGTCCACATCATCGAACGCTTTGATATGATCGGTGACCATTTGCGTTATCGCCCTGCGGAGGTTTACTTTCCGTTCAAAGTCGGTGATGGTCCACCGGTCCCGGTCAAAGATAGCCCAGGGGTCTGTCCCCGAGGGAATAAGGTCTTCCCGGATCAAAATAGCCCGCATCCTGCGGGCAGTGCTGTCATCCTGCACCTGGACTACTCCGGCAGCCGTTACCGTCGTTTTGACCCCTTCCTGGTTTATCCGTAAAACGATGCGGTCCAGGGCAGCCTCGTCCCGTATCGGGGCGTCGATCACCGGCGACATGGTCGGCTTTGACGACACCGAAAACAGGGCAATCACCCCGGCGATGACGGCAACGACAATCCCGGCAAGGATAATTCGCTGCAGCATGGACCACTTGCCCCAGAGTCCTTTAATCTGACCCAGGATTTTTTTAAAAAACTCGTTCATATTCCCCTCCCCAGAAGAATTACCTTTTTATCATCTTGTATTGATAATGTCCTTCCATCCCTGCACAAGGCGGTTTAATACATTCCGCGCAATATTCAGGGACAAACTGGCCTTTGCCTGGGCGATGGTAATATCATGGATATCCACCGAGTCAGGATCGGTAATGGCCTGCTGTGACAGCGTACTGGCAAACTGCTGATCGGCGGAAACTTTATCCAGGGCCTGAAGCATCGCCTGCTCAAAACCGCCCGAACGGATGACCATTTCCGCTCCGGTCTTTTCTTCGAGCTTGATAATATTTTTTCCAACGTTGTTGTACAAACCGGAATTGACGTTCATATGTTTGGAATTGGTGAGAACCATGTTGACGTTCCCCCCGGTAACTGCATTGGCGCTGTAAATATTCATTCGTTATCCCCTCCCCTTTATAAACAAACTACCGTGAACCGATATCCAGCGCCCGCTGGAACATCGCCTTTGATCCTTCGATGATTGAAGCATTGGCCTCATACGCCCGCTGTGCGGCGATCAAATCTACCATTTCAGTCACGATATCTACGTTCGGCATTTCCACGTAGCCCTCACGGGGCCCGGTCTTGATGGCGTCAGGATGCGTGGGATCATAGACCAGCCGGTTCTCCGCCGCATAATCTTTCTGCACTTCGGCAACCCGCACGCCCCTGCCAATACCGTTATCCATCGACTCAGGCAGAAACGGTGAACGCCAGTACGGACTTTCCACACGGGGCCGCATGATGACCCTGCTCCTTCTGAAGGGGCCGCCCTCGGCAGTGCGGGTTGTATTGGCGTTGGCCATGTTATCGGCTATCACATCGGAACGGAGCCTTTGAGCGGTAAGTCCCGAAGCGGCAATGTTAATCGAACTAAAAATTCCCATACATTATTCCTTTATCTTATCTGAGCGCCTGATTGGCCTGGGCAAACTCAAAACTTTCCGCCTGAACCAGCAGCGTATAAGTCATCTGATTTTCCAGGGCCAGGTTGAGTTCCTGTTCCGGGTCCACATTGTTCCCGTTGTTGTTATACGTACTGGTATAATCCAGAACCCGCCTTATCTGCACATCCCGGTAATCCCTTTCCTTCCAGTTGGGGATATGTTTGGGGTTTGTCAGCGTTAATTCCAGAGCCGGCCTCTGTTTTTCCGTATCCAGCGCCCGTTTAAGCTCACTTTCAAAGTTTACGTTTGACCGCTTAAAGTTGGGGACATTGGCATTGGCCATATTGTTGGCGATCACGCTCCGGCGCACCACATTGGCGTCCATGGCCCGGTGGAGCAAATCGACCGTTTTGGAAAAATTATTCGATATCATACGTCCTCCCCTCTAAACATCGGCAAAATCCGCGCCTTTTTTAAGCAATTAAAGAATATACCTTCCCAAATCCTGATCGGTCACGATTTCGGCGAGTTTTTCGTCCACATAACTTACCGTTATAGGGACTTTTGCCGGGGCAATATCCGGCGCTTCAAAGGAAAGTTCCTCCAAAAGGGTCTCCATGATTGTATGAAGCCGCCGGGCTCCGATATTTTCGAGCCGGGAATTTACCTCGGCGGCAAGGGCGGCAAGCCGTTCGATTGCCTCGGAGGTAAAGTCGATTTCTATACCCTCGGTGGCAAGGAGACCGGTGTACTGTTTGGTCAGGGCGTTTTTCGGCTCGGTCAGGATGCGCAAAAAATCATCCTTGCCAAGGGAATCGAGCTCCACCCGCAGCGGGAAACGGCCCTGCAGTTCGGGAATAAGGTCCGAGGGCTTGCTCATATTAAAGGCCCCTGCGGCAATAAAAAGAACGTGATCGGTGTTGACTTGTCCCCACTTGGTATTGACCGTGGCCCCTTCCACAATGGGGAGTATGTCCCGCTGTACCCCTTCACGGGACACGTCAGGCCCGCCATGGTCGCCTTTGACGGCTATTTTGTCAATTTCATCTATAAAGATGATCCCCGTCTGCTCCACCCGTGTCCGGGCCTCGTCGCTCACCCGGTCCCGGTCGATGAGTTTTTCTGCTTCCTCAGCCTGAAGAATCTCCCGCGCACGGGCCACGGTGACCACCTTTTTCTTTTTGTTTCCGCCAAAAAACCCGGCAATCCCCGAAAGGCTTGATTCAAGGTCTTCCATACCGCCCCCCATCATTTCGATGGCGGGGAACTGGGGGTTCTGGTTCACCACTATTTCCACGGTCCTGTCTTCAAGTTTTCCTTCCCGGAGCATGACGCGGAATTTTTCCCTGGTACTGTTATCTTTTGCACCGGCATTTTCACCTTCGGCGGGGGCGGCGGTATCTGCGGCGGCAGACAAATTGGAATTTTCACCGGCCGGAGCCTCTGCTGCATCCCCTTCGGTAAGCGCCGGAGCATCCCCGTTAAACATCGCGGGGATTCCCACCTGAATGGCGGCGCCCATAAAGCCCGGCCCGCTGGCGTTATCGGGATTTATCGAAAAGGCGCCCATTGGGCGTACAACGGGGCCGCCCTTGGGTTTCGGCTCTTTTGGCTTTTTGCCGGTTCCCGGCAGGAGCAGATCGAGCAGGGCTTCCTCGGCCCGTTTTTCCGCCTCGGCAGTAACCGACGTCTGCATCTCCTGCTTTACCATCTGTACCCCGGCGGCCATAAGGTCGCGGACCATCGACTCTACATCGCGGCCCACATAGCCCACCTCGGTATACTTGGTAGCCTCAACTTTGATGAACGGGGAACCGGCAAGCTTTGCAAGCCGCCGGGCGATTTCGGTTTTTCCGACGCCGGTAGGCCCTATCATAAGGATATTCTTGGGGGCAATATCCTCCTGCATTTCCGCATCAAGCTTGAGCCGCCGTATACGGTTGCGGAGAGCTACCGCCACCGCCCGTTTGGCCTTCTTCTGGCCTACGATGTACTTGTCCAGTTCGGCTACGATCTCCCGCGGAGTCAGCCGGTCAAGGTTTCTGTCTTCCATTTTCATATTCCTCATTTATCCGTTTCTTGCAGAGCAAGCTCTTCAAGCGTTATTGATCCGTTGGTATATATGCAAATACTGCCCGCTATCTTCAAACTTTTTTCGGCGATCTCCGCAGCGGAAAAATCACTCCCCTCAAGGTAGGCAAGGGCCGCAGCATACGCATAGTTTCCGCCGGAGCCGATGGCCAGGGCATCCTCGGCAGGCTCAATCACATCGCCGGTGCCGGAGATAAGCAGGGTCTTGCTGATGTCGGCTACAAGGAGCAGAGCCTCAAGCCGCCTGAGGTTGCGATCGGTGCGCCAGTCTTTGGCAAGCTCTACCGCTGCGCGGAGAAGGTCCCCCGAATATTCTTTTAGTTTTCCCTCGAACCGATCAAACAACGTAAAGGCGTCGGCAGTAGCTCCGGCAAATCCGCAGAGAACCTTCCCGTCCATGAGCCTTCTCACCTTGCGGGCATTGTTCTTCATCACTGTTTCGCCCATAGTCACCTGCCCGTCACCGGCCATGGCCACTTTTCCGTTCCGCCGTACCGCCAATACGGTCGTACTGCGTATTCTGTTTTTTTCATCCTCTTTCACTTTTTACTCCTAAAAAAAACTGAAGAAGAAAAAAGAAAAACCGCAGAGGGCACAGAGGAAACGCAGAGATCGCAGAGAAATACAACTGTTTCCCCTCTGTGTCCTCTGTGCAAACTCTGCGTTCTCTGCGGTAAATTCTTCATCTTCCTATTCCTTTACCCGCATGGGGGTGGGCATTATTATAAACTTTTTTAAGCCGCTCGATATCCACATGGGTGTACCGCTGGGTGGTGGAAAGGCTCGCATGACCGAGCAGTTCCTGCACTACCCGCACATCGCAGCCGGAATTCACCAGATGTGTTGCAAAACTGTGGCGCAGACTGTGGGGATGGATATTTTTCCCAAGCCCCGACCGTTCTGCATATTTTGTGATGATCCACCGTACCCCCGGCACCGATATACCGCCGCCATTCCGGTTGACAAACAG
>JAISJS010000259.1 GCA_031261385.1 Treponema sp. | reverse complement strand
GTCAATTTGGCTGATACGTTTGATGATCACACCTACCTGCTGGCCTGGACCACCACGCCCTGGACCCTGCCTTCCAATCTGGCTTTAACGCTTGGACCGGATATTGATTACGTGATGGTGCAGGACGGCAATGATAAGTATATTTTAGCGGAAGCGCGATTGGCCGCTTATTATAAGGAAAGCTCTGAATACAACGTCATCTGGAAGATGAAAGGCGCAGACCTTACCGGCATTACCTACGAGCCGCTGTTTCCGTATTTTAAAGAGGCGGCGGAGCAGAATGCATTCCGTACCTATCCGGGAGATTTTGTCTCTACCGAAGACGGTACAGGGATCGTGCATACCGCTCCGGGTTTTGGCGAGGATGACGCGCGGGTGCTTAAAGGGACAGGCGTTCCGACGATATGTCCCATAGACGCCGAATGCCGCTTTACTGATGAGGTTCCCGATTATAAGGGGATGTTTGTCAAGGACGCCGACAAGGCAATCATGGAACGGCTTAAAGCCGAGGGGAAACTTATAAAGCGCGAACAGATACTCCATGCGTATCCCCACTGCTGGAGATGCGGCAGTCCGCTGATCTACCGGGCAGTGGGTTCCTGGTTTGTCAATGTTGAAAAAATAAAACAGGATATGCTCGACGCGAATAATCAGATCTATTGGGTGCCCGAGCATATCAAAGACGGGCGCTTCGGCAAGTGGCTTGAAGGGGCGCGGGACTGGGCAATCAGCCGCAACCGCTATTGGGGAAATCCGCTGCCGATCTGGCGCTGCCCCGACTGCGGAAAATTGATCTGCGTGGGGAGCCGCGCCGAACTCAAAGAACTTTCCGGTGTTGAGGCGGCGGATCTGCATAAACATTTTGTCGATAAAATCACAATTCCGTGTGAGTGCGGCGGCGTTATGCAGCGAATACCTGAAGTACTGGACTGCTGGTTTGAATCGGGGGCCATGCCCTACGGCCAGAGCCATTACCCGTTTGAAAACAAAGAATTTTTTGACAGCCACTTTCCCGCCGACTTTATCAACGAAGGCCTCGATCAGACCCGCGGCTGGTTTTATACGCTGACGATTCTTGCGGCGGCGCTCTTTAAAAAACCTGCATTCAAGAATTGTATTGTAAGCGGCCTTGTGCTTGCCGAAGACGGCAAGAAGATGAGCAAGAGCCTTAATAATTACAGCGATCCCATGGAAATAATCAACAGTTTTGGCGCCGACGCCTTACGGCTTTTTTTGATGCACTCCGCCGTGGTAAAAGCCGACGATCTCCGTTACAGTGACGATGGGGTGCGTGAGGTATTAAAGAGCATCATTATCCCGCTGTGGAATTCGTACAGCTTCTTTGTCACCTATGCCAATATCGACAAGGTAAGCCCTGCGGGCGCGCCGGATCATCCTTCAAATTCACTTGACCAGTGGATACTTTCCGCGGCGGAGGCGCTTGCGGAAAAAGTCGGGAATGCCCTTGACAGCTACGATATGGCAAAGGCCGTTGATCCCATTCTGGAATTTATCGACCTGCTTAACAACTGGTACATACGCCGTTCCCGCCGCCGTTTCTGGAAAAGTGAAAATGATACCGATAAGCTCGAAGCCTACGGAACCCTCTACGATGTGCTTAAAACGCTCATCACTGTGGCGGCGCCCATCATGCCGTTTACCACCGACGCGATCTGGGGCAACCTCCGTAATGAAGGCGATGTGGAATCAGTCCATCTTGCCGATTTTCCCGTGCCCCGCGAAGTCAGGCGTAACCGTGATCTTGAATACCGTATGGCGGCGGTTCAGCACGCGGTTTCCATGGGGCGGAGTCTGCGCTCGCAGTACAATATCAAGGGCCGCCAGCCGCTGCGCACTGTGGAACTGGTAACCCGCAACAGTGACGAGAAAAAAGTCCTTCTTGAGATGGAAGAAATTATACGGGAAGAACTCAACGTAAAGAATGTGGTTTTCCGGGATAATGAAGAAGACCTGGTTGAGTATGAGGTAAAGGCCAATTTCCGTGTGCTTGGAAAAGAATTGGGCAAGGATATGAAGGCCGCCGCTGCTAAAATTGCAGAGCTGAGCCAGACCGCGATCCAGGGCGTTCTTGAAGGGGCTACCCTTTCAATAGATGTGGCTGATCGTACCGTGGAAATAACTGCGGAAAAACTGGATATCAGGCGCATCGAAAAGGCCAATCTCAAGGTGCTTAACGAAGGTACATTGACGGTGGGGCTTGATACCGAGATAACCGAAGAACTTTCCCGTGAAGGAGATGTGCGTGATCTTATCCGCGGTGTGCAAAATCTGCGCAAGGAAATGGGTTTTGCCGTGACCGACCGTATCAGACTGTACGTCTTTGGATCAGACCGTCTGGAAAAAGCCTGGAATGATTTTTCAGAATTAGTTTCCTCGGAAGTTCTTGCCGCAGAAACTGAATGGAACAAAGCCGAAGGACAGGTAACGCTTGAAGCCGGTGAGGACGCGTGGTTTGTCAAAATCGGGAAGATACAAGAATGAGGAATTTGAACCGCAAAGGGAAGAGTAGGGTCCGCGGATTTACGCGGATTTACGCGGATAAAGAAAGGGGAAATAAATACCATATTTATTCTTTATTATCTTATTCGCCTTATTCGCCTTTGTGGTTTACTTTCTTTGCGGTTTTGATTTCGGCGTTTTTTTTGGTTTCATGCGCTACGGCGCCGAAATTGGCCAATCCCATGGAGGGCGGCGGCACGGAATATATTCCCCTTGATAGCGGCGCACCGGTATATGTGTTTGCCGATGTTGAGAACTCCCGCCTTGTTCTGGAAAATGTTTTGCGGCAATGGATTAAAGGGAATCAAAGGGATCAAATTCTTGACAGGACCGGCTGGGCAATAGCGGCGATATATCCTGAAAAGCGGTATATACAGGCAGTCGCCTGGGGGAAGTATCCGGCGATACAGGCCGGTTTTGCATTTACCTTTGACAAAAACTGGAAAAAGAAAAAGTCTCCTTCGAAGCATTCATACTGGTATTCTGAACGGGATGGCCTTTCGGTTTCATTAAACGCTTCCCAGGCCTATATTGCCGCCGCAATGCAGCATAACGCCGACAGTTCAACGGATCCTTTTTATACTCCGCCGGGAACGGAGCTTCCTGAAGGTTTTTTTGAATTCACCCGCGGGGCAATACTGACCATACTGCTTAACGAGCCTGCTGTTCCGGTAAACCGGCTTTTAAAATCAATGGATATGCCCATCGACATTCCTGCAGAAAAGATCTTTGTAAGTCTCTTTCCCCTGCCCGCGGGGGTGGAAGCGGCGGAAGACAATAATCTGTATGAGGTCCTGTTCAGGATTCAGACTCCCACGGCAAGCCAGGCACGGGCTCTGGTTACCATTATTTCATTTGCCAAACCGTATATAATGATAGCGGCGCCGGGTGGTAAAGTTGATTTCAGGACTCTTGCGGCATTGCTTTTTGCAAATACTCCTGTCCAGGACGGAAAAAATCTGACTCTCCGCATTACTTCCATAAGTGAAAAAGAAATCGCTTTACTTTTAAGTCTCTTCTCGGTATATTGAAATAAAACAGAATTTCGGAGAAATGCGCCATGCCTACCTATGAATATCAATGCAAAACCTGCAGCTATACTTTTGAAGCTTTTCAAAGCATGAGCGACGCCCCCTTAAAAGTTTGCCCCGAATGCGGCAAGGAAATTCGCCGGCTGATAAACGGCGGGAGCGGAATTATTTTTAAAGGTTCCGGTTTTTATGTTACCGATAAGGGGGCAGGGGGTAGCAAGGCTAATGCCGCAAAAAATCAAAACAAACCTTCCGCCCCCGCTGCGGGTGGTGAAAAAAGCGCCCCTGCCGCAGGAAACGAAAAAAGCGCTTCAACGGCGCACGGTTCCGGCGGGGAAAAAGCGCCGTCTTCTCCGGGCTCATCTGAAAAAAAAGCCGCCGGCTGACACAGCCCATGAAAGCCCCCCGTTTCTTTTGCGAAAACTGCGGTATTGAGGTCAGCAAGGATACCAAAAAATGCCCCCGGTGCGGGCGCTTTTTTGCCTCGGTCCGCTGTCCTGCCTGCGGCTTTACCGGCGCCGAGGGACTTTTCGGTGACGGCTGCCCGGTCTGCGGCTATTCGGCCCCTCAAAGTTCTGAAAAAGGCAGGGTAGAAAGGGTTAAAGAAAATCAGGTTGCCGCAGGAGCGCTGCCTGCCTGGGTGTATGTGCTTTCTCTGCTTGCGCTGATCGGTGTTGCGGTGGTTTTGTGGTTTGCGATTAAATGAATGAAGAATATTTAACCACGAACATCACGAAGGAAGAGTAAGAATCTCCGCGGATTTACGCGGATTTACGCGGATGAAAATACGAAAAGGCAGCAAGTGTTCGTGTGGTTAGTGGTTAAATTTTATTGTCTATTGCTATTTGGTGTGATATAATCTGCTTATGAAAACGATACGGTCTTTATTTATCACCTTTTCGGTTTTTATTTTATCGGTGGTTCCCTCCTTCCTGGGGGCGCAGCAGAAATTTGCGTTGGTTATCGGGAATGGTTCTTATACCCAGGTTAGCGCGTTAAAAAACCCGGTTAATGACGCCAATGATATGGAGGCGGCGCTTAAGGGTCTTGGGTTTCAGGTTGATAAAATTGTGAACGGGAGCCTTATCCAGATGGAGGAAGGGGTAACCCGGTTTAAAAACAGGCTGGCCGCCTCCGGTAATGGGCAGGGCTTTTTCTTTTATGCGGGTCACGGAGTGCAGTCCGCGGGGGAAAATTATCTTATTCCGGTTGACGCTAACATACCGGGCGAATCCTACCTCCGCACGAGGGCTTTAGTGGTGCAGGTGGTGCTGGATGAACTTGCCGAAGCGGGAAACCCCTTGAATGTGATAGTTCTGGACGCCTGCCGTGACAACCCCTTTGGCTGGAAAAGGAGTGGCTCGCGGGGGCTCACTGTGGTAGGCGCCCAGCCTTCGGGGAGCATCATCATATATGCGACGAGCGCGGGAAGCACCGCCGCCGACGGCTCAGGCCGCAATGGCCTTTTTACCGGCCAGCTTTTGACGCATTTAAAAACTCCCGGCCTTGAAGTAAACGAACTTTTCCGCAGGGTAGGGGAAGGGGTACAAACCGTCAGTAACAACCAGCAATCCCCCGCCGTCTATTCCCAATTTTTCAGGACAGCGTATCTGGGGAGTCCGCCACAGGCGGGTACGCAAGCCGGTCCGTGGATAAACACCGTTATAGAAACAGGCAGCCTGACCGTTACCGCCGCATCCGCCGGAACCCTGCAAGTGGTATCAGGCGGAAAGGCAGTGGTAAACCAAAACGTAGCCGCTGGCAGCCGTACCACGATAAGCGACCTTGACGCCGGTTCTTACACGGTGACCATGCAATACGGGGGCGGGGCAAAACCGGAGGAGAAGACGGTAACGGTAAGCGCCAATAAAACGGCTTCTGCCTCTTTTACGTACCAGGGATCGACAGCTCAGTCTACGGTTCAACCTGCAGCAACAACCCAGCGTGCATCCCTCGACGGCTTTGTCCGCATACAGGGCGGTACGTTTACCATGGGAAGTCCTGCCTCGGAGAAAGATCTCGATAGTGATGAAATACAGCATCAGGTAACGGTGAGCAGCTTTTACATGGGGAAGTACGAAGTAACGCAGAAAGAATGGACGGCGGTGATGGGGACAAACCCCAGTAATTTTAAGGGTGATAACCTGCCGGTGGAAACGGTAAGCTGGCTTGATGCAGTAAATTATTGTAACAAGCGGAGCCAGTATGAGGGGTTAAGCCCGGCATACACGATAAATGGAGAAAACGTAATCTGGAACTGGGGGGCAAACGGGTACCGCTTACCGACGGAAGCGGAATGGGAATATGCGTGCCGCGCGGGGAGTACCGGACCATTCAGCACGGGAAATAACATAACAACGGGTCAGGCAAATTATAACGGGACGTACCGAAAGAAGACGACAGCGGTAGGGAGTTTTAGCCCGAATGCGTGGGGCTTGTATGATATGCATGGGAACGTGTGGGAGTGGTGCTGGGACTGGTATGGGGCGTATAGCGCAGGATCGCAGGCCGATCCCGCAGGGGCTTCTTCGGGCTCGGACCGCGTTTTGCGCGGCGGCAGTTGGGGCGACGATGCGCAGAGCATGCGTTCCTCCTATCGGAATTACGGCTACCCCGGCGGCAGGGGCAACTTCAGCGGTTTCCGTATTGTCCGTTTCTGAGTTCTGCACAGTTTCGGGGGCTGTACGGAGCGTAGCCGGTAAGGCGGGCCGCTCTGAAATTGTAAAAAAGTGACTGTCACCGGTTGTCTGTACACGCTATAGGTGGTGTCAGTCACCTTAACAAAGAAATTAACCACTAACCACACAAACTAAACGAATGGATATACGATTTCAAACAGAAAGTCGTATTCGTTCG
>JAISJS010000215.1 GCA_031261385.1 Treponema sp. | reverse complement strand
GCAGAGAATATGGGCAAAGGCAAGGTCCGCTACCGCCTGGGAATTTGCGCCGGGTGTATTGCAGACGGCAATATTTTTTTGCCGCGCAGCTTCAAGGTCAACACGGTCAACGCCGACGCCATAGCGGGAAATAACTTTCAGACTGCTGCCGGCATCTATCACCTTTTTTGTTATGGAATCAACTCCGGCGATAAAACCATCACAGTCCCGAATCAGGGGAATCAATTCGTCTTCGGTTAAAGGCCGCCCAAGGAGATTAAAAATAATCTCTCTGCCTGAAGACGCAGCAAATTTTTTCAGCCGTTCCATTGAAGGATCGCGGCTGTCTGCTTTAAATGAAGTTGCGGTCACCAAAATCTTCATATCGCCCCCTTATCATTATACAGAGAGCGGTCAGTTGTTAAAAGAGGAAAATTGTAATAAGATTTCAATATGGCAGATATATTTGATTACCTTTTCTGGCGCGGCGATTTAACCCTGGCTCAGTCGCCATTCAATGCGGTAGATAATATTATCCTTACGCACCTCTCGTATCTTCCTTTTGACGGTATAGTGCCGGGCCCGGAGGAAAAATCGGCAATAACCGTTGCCGAAGCGGCGGAACGGTTTGCTCAGGCCCGTCTTGCGAATTCCCCCGGTACAGAGCCAATATTCAAAGAAGATCCTCTGCTTTTGGAAAAAATTAAAGATTGCGATCGATACCGGAACATGAAACTTGCGGGATTTATAAACCAGATTGATATTTCGCAGGAAAAGCAATTTGCCGCGCTTTCCATCATCACCGGAGACGAATCATCCTTTATCACCTACCGCGGCACCGATGATACACTGGTTGGATGGAAAGAAGATTTTAACATGTGTTTCAGCGATACAATCCCGGCCCAAAAAGATGCGGTCATCTATCTGGAAAAAATGTCAAAACAGTTCAAGGGCCCCCTGCGGATCGGCGGCCATTCCAAAGGCGGTAACCTCGCAGTCTATGCCGCTGCCTTCTGCGTGGCAAACATTCGCCGCAGGATATTTGAAATATACAGCAACGATGCTCCGGGTTTTCATGAAAGCGTCATTGAGAGCAAAGGGTATCAAATCATCCGGGAAAAGATACGATCCTATGTTCCGCAGTCATCGGTAGTCGGAATGCTTCTGAAACATGAGGACGATTATACGGTGGTAAAGAGCAATGAACTGGGTTTATTGCAGCACGATATTTATTCCTGGGAAGTAACCGGCAATGATGTGGTCCGCCTGGATACCGTTACGCTCGGCAGTCAATTTATCGACCGGACCCTAAAAGAATGGCTTAGTAAAGTTGATGTCGAAAACCGCCAGCGTTTTATCGACACATTGTACAACATCCTTGCTTCGACAAAAGCCCGCTCAATCCCCGAACTTGCCGAAAGCCGGTTTAAAACCGCAGGTACGATCCTCCAAACCTATAAAGACATTGATGATCCCACAAGGAAAATGATAAGCAACACCCTGTCCCTGCTTCTGGATTCGGCGCGGAACAACATCAATACCTTTTTGTCCAGGAAAGATTCCTAGCTTCCCTGCCGTGAAAGCGTACCGTCTCCTCTGCCTCACGAAAACGTGACGACCTGCCTTTACTGCGGTATACTTTTTCAATAAAATTGAGCTGGGCTTTTTCTATGACAAGTGAATCCGCTTCGTTCAAATTCAGGGCGGCGCTTTCCGCAAAACCGGCAAAGTCCTCCAGAAAGGCCGAAGCGCGCAATCCCGTAACACGGATAATTTGATTAAACCAGGGAACCGCCCTGCCCCGGTTATAAAAATAATCTGCCCACCGTGATATGCGCTCAGCGCGTTCAATATCAGAAGCCGGAAAATCCGCAGTTGCAATTACCTCATACGGAGCGCCTCCGTTGTGATCGCCGCCTGTGTAATTTCCCCTCATTTTGATTCCCAATTCCTCCGCCCGGTCCCAAAAAACCGTGCCGGGTAAAACCTGAAGCCTGAACAAATCGATATTATTGGGATACAGTGACAGGGCAAAATCGAGACTCCGCAGGAAACCGGCGAGCGTGTCACCGGGAAGGCCGTAGATAAGATCCAGGCCGAAGATCACCCCCTCCTCATTGAGGATATCAATTTTTGACCGGAACTTTTTTTGTATCGCTTGCCCGCTTTGATCAGTTGCATCAAAGGGACGCCCGCAAAGGGCCGCAGCGTTACTTTCCGCAGTTTGCAGCCCGATCTGCAATGACGCCCCCAGCGCGGCAAAACGGCGGGCCTGCGCTCTGGTCAACAATTCGGCTCTGACTTCAAAATGCCAATGGACAGGCGGCGGTAAAATTTTTTGTGACGGTGAGATATTTTGAATTTCTGAAACTCTATGAGTTTCGCAGGCGATCATGTCCAGCAGGCGGATGGCCCGTTCAGTATCACTGTTGAAGGTCGGGTCAAGCACAAAAATAAAACCCGCGCCTTCCCTGATAAAAAGTTTCAGTTCTTCACGAAGCCGCGCATCAGGAAAACGCTTGACTTTTTTTTCGCCCTTTGATTCATAACAATAGGCGCAAGCGTACGGACAGCCCCGTGTCAATTCCCAAAGCACTCCCTCACGTCCCCGTACGGTAAGAACACCATCCAACCAGGGTGAAGGCAGGGCGGCAAGATCCGCCTCAGATAAAAATTGTGCGGGAATGACGGCAGACTTCTTTTCTGAAATATCTTCTGCAGCGCCAAAAAAAATTTCGCCGATGATCCGCACTGCGGCGAGTTCCCCTTCCCCGCTGATAACTGCGTCAAAGGGACCGCCCTCCGCAAGTGAAAGCCCGCCGGGAAGGGCTGTCGCCTCAGGTCCTCCGCAAAAAAGAAAGGTCTCAGGCGATTGGGCGCGTATGGCGGAGGCCGCCTTTAGCATTGCGTTACGGTTCCAGCTAAAGAGAGAAAATCCTACTGCATCAGGATCCTGATCAAGAGTATTTTTTACAAGGATATCGGCAGCATCGTCCTCAACACAGCCTCTTTCTTTAATACCATTCTCCGCCATAAGAAAAGTTTCAATCAGCGTTACCGCCGCCTTTCCCGGAAATGCGGCCTTTAATGCGGAAGCAACACAGGCGGCCCCCAGGGGAACCGCTTCCGGAGCCTTCTCCAGATGCACTGCAGCAAGAACAATTTTCATATATCAATATCTTACCAAATCCGTTATGATATTACCATGACTGAACGGCGCAAGGCCCTCGCCGCGATTATCGCGTGTGTTTTATTTTGGGGCTTTTCATTTATTTCGATAAAAATCACCGTGGCGGTTTTTTCCCCGATGTCCCTGGGCGCCCTTAGGTTTGCCCTTGCCCTTGTTTTCCTCTTTTTTATCAAGCGCGCCCTGGCGCCGGGTGAAAAATTAAAACTCCGCGATGTTCCCCTCCTTGCCGCTGCAGGAATTGTCGGAGTTACCCTGTACTTTTTTTGCGAAAACAACGGGGTATCGCTGGTAACCGCTTCGGAGGCATCCGTCGCCATAGGGATCATTCCCGTCCTTACGATGATCACCGATTGGCTCGGCTCCCGGCTTATCAATTTGATAAAGAGAAAAAAAGGACAAATCCCTGCCAGAACCGTGCGAATTAACCTTATACAATGGCTCGGCGCAATAGTTTCTGTTGCCGGAGTCTGGCTTGTGGCAGGGGTTTCTTTTTCCGCATTTCCCGGAAACCAGGAAGGCGGAGCCGCCCGCAGCCCCCTCGGTTATGTATACATGTCAGGCGCGGCGATCTGCTGGGTTGCCTATTGTTTCCTCACCCGTCCCCTCTTTGCCCGCTGCTCCCGGATCTACATCGTGTTCTGGCAGACTGTTGCGGGGCTTATCGGCTTTATCCCTTTTGCCGTTTTTGAATTTAAGCAATGGGGAACACCGGATGTCCCGGTACTGCTTCATCTTGCCTTCCTGGGAATTGGTTGTTCCGCATTGGGCTATTGGTTCT
>JAISJS010000166.1 GCA_031261385.1 Treponema sp. | reverse complement strand
CGCGGGCGCGGGCCTCGGCGGTTGTCATCGACATGTTAGCAGATGACTGCTTGGCAATCCCGATACCCCAAAGAGCATCCTCAGGTGGGAAATCGTTGAGCCATTCAGGCTGATCAACTGTGACAGGGGCAGCCGCGGGGGCTGAACCACAGGCCACAACGCTCATAACCAGGGCAAGCGCCAAAATTCCAAAAACAGCTTTTTTCATAAAACACTCCTTCATAAAATTTATCCTAATAATAGGATTTAATGCACAAAAATATATAACACATAGTACCATAGATTTTTGCACTAGTAAAGACTTACATTTGAAAAAAGGTGACTGTCACCTACTTGCCTGTCACCCCCTGCCGGGACGATAATCTTTGTATGCATCCATTTGAGGTAGTTTCACCCTTCCAGCCCGCCGGCGACCAGGCCGAGGCCATTGCCGCCCTGGCGGAAGGCATTAAAAAGGGCAACAAATACCAGACCCTGCAGGGGGTTACCGGCTCGGGGAAGACCTTTACCATGGCAAAAATCATCGAGGCGGTCCAAATGCCCACGCTGATAGTCAGCCACAACAAGACCCTGGCAGCCCAGCTTTTCCGGGAATTCAAGGACTTTTTCCCCCATAATGCCGTGGAATACTTCGTTTCCTACTACGATTACTACCAGCCGGAAGCCTATGTGGCCAGCCGGGACCTATATATAGAAAAAGATGCGTCAATTAACGATGAAATTGAGCGTATGCGGCTCTCGGCGACCCGCAGTTTGATGGAACGGGAGGATGTGATCATCGTCGCCACCGTGTCCTGTATTTACGGCCTTGCGACCCCCGAAGTATACAAAAAGATGACCGCCACCTTTTCCGTCGGGGAAACGATTGACGGCGACGCCCTGATGCGCCGTTTTATCGAGCTGCAATACGAGCGGAACGATGCGGTTCTGGAACGGGGCAATTTCCGCCGCAGGGGCGACACCCTGGAGATTTACCCCGCCTACCTTGAAGAAGCCTACCGGGTAGACCTGGACTGGGACAAGGTTGAGCGTATACGCCGTTTTGACCCGATTTCCGGCAAAACCATTGAGGAGCTTGACCGGGCGATGATCTACCCCGCCAAGCAGTTCGTCATGCCCGCCGACATGATCCACAACGCTTTGGGCGATATAAAAGAAGGTTTGGCGGAGCGGCTGGAATTCTTTAAAAGCACCGGTAAATTGATCGAGGCCGAGCGGCTCAAAACCCGGGTCGAGTACGACATCGAAATGCTCACCGAAATGGGCTACTGCCCCGGCATCGAAAATTATTCCGCCCCGCTGGCAGGGCGAAAGCCCGGCGAAGCCCCCGACACCCTGATCGACTACCTGCCCAAAAAGCATCTTACTTTTATTGATGAAAGCCACGTCACCGTATCGCAGATCGGCGCCATGTACGCCGGGGACCGAAGCCGCAAAACCAGCCTTGTCGATTACGGCTTCCGCCTGCCCTGCGCCCTGGATAACCGCCCCCTGCGCTACGACGAATTTGTCGAGCGGCTTGACAAGACCGTCTACGTTTCGGCAACGCCCGGCAAGGTTGAACTGGAACAATCCGCCCAGGTTGTCCAGCAGCTCATACGGCCCACCGGCCTCCTCGACCCCGAGATCGAAGTCCGCCCGAGCGAAGGCCAAATGGAAGACATCTACGCCGAAGTCCGCAAACGCACCGCAAAGGGCGAACGCTCCCTGATTTTAACGCTGACCAAAAAAATGGCCGAGGACCTGACCGATTATCTTTCCGGCCTCGGTCTTAAAGTACGTTATATCCACAGCGAAGTTGAAACGATCGAGCGTGTGGAAATTTTAACCCAGCTCCGCCAGGGCGAATTTGACATCCTTGTCGGGATCAACCTTTTACGTGAAGGCATCGATCTGCCCGAAGTTTCGTTTATCGCGATCCTCGACGCCGACAAAATCGGCTTTTTGCGCTCACTGACAAGCCTTGTGCAAATCATCGGCCGCGCCGCCCGCAACGCCGCCGGCAAGGTGATCATGTACGCCGACCGCATGAGCGACGCGATGAGCGCGGCTATAGCCGAAACCGATCGCCGCCGCACAATCCAGCTTGCGTATAACAAGGCGCACGGGATCACCCCCACCACCGTGAAAAAGGCCATTGCCGATATCCTTACCCGCCACGCCGAGGAAGCAATAGACGCGGCGGCAACTTCGATAGAGGTGCTCAAAAAGTCCTTTAACGTACTGGTGCCCGCCCAGCGGAAGCAGCTTATCAAGGCCCTGGAAAATGAAATGCTTGAGCACGCCAAAAATCTTGAATTTGAACAGGCTGCGGCGATACGGGACGAGATTGAAAAAATCAGGGACGTGGGCAGGAGATAGAGAAAACCATACACATCATTGATTGACCGGCGAAGCAGAAAGAACTGTTTTATCCAGCAGCCCCTGTTTTTTCAGGCTGCGTATATATTCAGCGTATTTCTTGTCCATCACACCGATATGGGACAAGGTCCAGTCTTTAAGAAAATGAACAAATTGATTGGGGACAAATTGTTTCCCGGACTCAAAACTTTTCGCCTCCTTCAATACCTGCACGACAAAAGCGTCATGTTCTTTTTTATGTTCCGCCAAACCGGGAAATTGAATATTCTGCATTAATTTTTCTTCCGCAGAAAAGTGATATTTAACATATGTCACAGTATGCTTGATTGTCAGCATAAAAGCTGCCTTGGCCGCCGTATCATTCAGGAGACAACACTCATAAAGCTCATTGGTCAGGCGAATAAGCTCCTTATGCTGATCATCAATAAGGGGTATCCCTACGGAATACCGGCTGTCCCAGTGAACAAAACCATTATCCTGCGATATCGCACGAACAGCTTGTCCTGTCAACATTTGAAAACGCCTCCTGCTACAAGTATATGACAGGACGGTGATTTTTATGCAAAGTACGAAAACAGAATTAACGTCTGTTGCGGGTTTTTAGGAAAATACTACATGAGATTGAAAGAAAACAAAGCGTTGCCAATGCAGGAATCACCGTATCACCGGAATGCACGACAATGGATTTACAAAAACATTTCCCGGTAGTCAATAAGCCGGACATTACGCATAAGAGATGCTTTACGCCGGCAAGACCCGGTAAAACCGCTCCGGGAAAAAATAAACAGCCATTTGTTATTAATTTTTTCAAATGCAGGAAGGCCGGATTTTTCGACAAGATCATCCAGAATCTCCGGGCCGGTCTTTCTTTTCCGCCACTTGCACTCACAAAAAATAGCGCTGCCTTTTCCATCAAGGGCGATAAGGTCGATCTCCACTTCCTGTTTTTTTATTCGGTCGCTGCCCCACCACCTGCCAACATCAGCAAAGGCAAAAGGAAGCGCCTGCGTCCCGTTCAGCGTCCAAAGGTATTCCCGGCAAATATCTTCAAAGACTTTTCCCATATAGGTGTCGAGCTCCGCTTCTATATTGACAAGCGCCAGTTCCGCCTTGCCGCTGTGTATGAGGGAAAGGTTACCGGGGATAAAACGAAACCAAAAACGTATCATATTATCGGCGACTTCATACAGGGATCGTTTGCTGCCCCCTTCAAGAACAGGGGCTTCTTTTTTAATAAGATTCAGGGACATAAGATTATTGATAAACCCGGTAATGTTTCCGCTCTCCAATTTCGCCTTGTCTGAAATTTCTGAATACTGGGTATTGCCCGATGCGATTGCAGTTATAATAGCATTATAATTTGAAGGATCCCTGACTTCCTGTTTAAGAATATTTGCAGGTTCGTCCAAAAGCGGCGCTCCTTTTTGCAGATAATCTTTTAAAAGATTGTTTTTAAAGGATATTTTTTCATCGTATTCTTCAAAATATTTGGGAACTCCCCCATAAGCGCCGTAAATATACGGAAGGGTTTCTGCATCAGTCCTGGTAAAATAATCCTTCATCTCAAAAAATCCGAAGGGTTCAATTTTCAACTGGAAGGTTTTTCTTCCGTAGAGGGGCCGTTTATAGGTAAAAAAGTAATTCTCCATAAGGGAAAGCGATGATCCATTGATAATCATAAAGAGCCTGCTGTTCGACTTTTCTTCATCAATAAGGCGCTGCAAAATAGATGAGAGGGGCGGATAAGAAGCCGCCAGAAAAGGAAACTCATCAATGACAAATACCAGCCGTTTTTTCCGCCCAAAGGCAAATATACTTTCCAGCGCTTCCATAAAACCGGGGAAAACAGAGTTTTGTAAACCCCTGTTATTTCCCATCATAATGCTGCGGCTTAAGGACGTCAGATTTCCCCGGGCGCTGGTTTCCATGGCCGTAAAGAAAATATTTTCTTTCCCCTTGATAAATTCGTTAATAAGGGTAGTTTTCCCGACCCTCCTGCGCCCATACATGATACAAAGCTCAAATTTCCCTGAACGGTAGCGTTCTTCCATAACCGCCAATTCTGCTTTTCTGCCGATAAACACGATTATCTCCTTAGGTAAGTTATAACTTGCAAAGTTATAACTTACTAAATTATTACCGTAAAAAGAGGTCTTGTCAAGCAGACTTTTCCTTCGCTGCTGCGCAGCCTGGTTCAATGGGGGATAAAACGCAGCAGGTACGCTGGATGCAGAAAAGCGGTAATTACCGCATCGCAATGCCTTATTCGACGTAAAAAAACGCATACACAAGACAATATTCGCCGTAAAAATACGACTTTATACCCCAATATTCGACGTAAAAAAACGACTTTTTTGTTGATTTGCCGGTAGTTTTATGATAGAATCAGTTTAAGATGCTGCGAAGAAAATTGAGCGATCGCCTTTTGCGGTGGAAAAACAAACAGGACAAGATGACTCTCGTAGTCAAGGGCGCCCGGCAGGTAGGCAAAACCTTTATTATTGACCGGTTTGCCCGTGAACAGTATCCCCATTATGTATACATCAATTTTGATGAAAACCCGGGATATGGGACGATTTTTGATGGTGATCTGGATGTAGACACCCTTATCAAGCAAATTTCCCTGCGGATTCCGGGCGCCCAATTGGCGCCAGGTACCCCAAGCCCCACTTTGATTTTTCTGGATGAGATTCAAAATTGCCCCCGCGCCCGGACAGCCCTGAAGTTTTTCACTTTGGATAAACGCTTTGATGTGATCGCCAGCGGATCTCTTTTGGGTATAAACTATAAAGCGAATTCATTCGCAGAGGTTCCTTCATACCCTGTGGGTTATGTGGAACACCTCAATATGTATTCTCTGGATTTTGAGGAATTCCTTTGGGCATCAGGCGTGTCAGAGGAATCCATTGCGGATATTAAAGGCTATTTTGAGCGAAAAGAAAAAGTACCTCAGGCTATGCACGAGCGTATGCTGGAGCTTTTTAAGGAGTATATCGTTGTCGGCGGTATGCCCAAGGTGGTAAACGAATTTATTACCACCCATCATTTTGGAAGGGTACTCAAATTGCAAAGAGATATTATTAGTGATTATACCGATGATATTGCCAGATATGCGGAAGGATCGGAAAAAGCAAAAGCCCGCGCCTGTTTTCTTTCCATACCAAAACAACTGGCCAAGGACTATAAAAAGTTTCAATACAGTGTCGTTGAAAAAAAGGGAGCAGCAAAAAAATACGGCGGAAGTCTCCAATGGCTTTATGATGCGGATATCATCAATTTTTGTTATAACCTTGGTCAACCGGAATTGCCTTTGGAGGGAAACGCCCAAAACGATACTTTTAAGGTTTACATGCGTGATACAGGCCTCTTGATGGGTATGCTGGAAGATGGTTCCCAGGAAGATATCATTGACGGCAACCTTGGTATTTACAAAGGCGCTGTCTACGAAAATATCATTGCCGATATTTTTGGCAAGGCGGAAAAGAAATTGTATTATTTTGAATACCGCGCACAGATAGAAATAGATTTTTTTATCAGACTGAACAAACAGGCGGTCGCAATCGAAGTAAAATCTGCGGATAACACCAAGTCAAAATCCATGGATAACATCATTAAAAACTACGGTGTCAAACGCGGAATCAAGCTGTCTGCACGGAACACCGGCATTGCAAAAGATGTTGACAGCCTGCCGCTTTATATGACGATGTTTTTGTAATATGCTATAAACAGAGCCGATTTCAAAATTTCAATTTTGAAATCACCTCCTTATATTTGATCTTTAAGTATAATAACAGGTTCGTCATTTTCTTGCAAAATTGCGTTCATTTTTAACAGCCTGTTTATTAACTGAATTTTTGGAGGGTCTCCAAATCCTTATGAATATCAGATAGAGTAAGCATTGATACCGGGATTTTGTTTTTTGACAGGAAAATTTCAAATTTGGGCCGGGGCATTACCGCCAATTCAGCGGCTTTTCCAATGGAAACCAGGGATCGCTGATAATACAAGGCTGCAAGACAGAGTTTTATATCATTTTGCAATTCACCATTTGCACTATTGAGTGCTGCAAATTCCTGCGGTATATCAATTGATATGGAAGTCATAGTATTAGCCATAATATCTACCTCTTTATACAGTATATGCTGTTGTTGATATAAAATCAATGGCTCTATGAGTTTTTTTTCTTCTTCCGGCCATTGAACACCCTATAGGTATTTTGAATTAACGTTCACTAATTCAAAAGGAAGTTTTATTTTTTTTACTTCCCTGTCTCCAACCCCTTCAATATTCTCCTTGCATATCGGTCCGGTATATGTTTTAACTTTTTTTGAAAGTATATCATCATTATTAATCAAGATGCTAATCTCGGCAGCCCCAGAAATGCCACACAACCTGGATGCAAAATTTATAACATTCCCTATATAATCCAGCCGCTTGTTGACTTTAAATCTTTTTGATTCTCCAAAGGCTATGCCAAATTTTAGCCCCAAGTCTTTATGTATATTGTTTTTAATATCAGCAGCCGTTCTATCGTAAAATTCACTGATCGAAGCCATCATTTTATCAAAATTATTATCGAAATTTGCTTTGTCGTTGTTATTGTACTCCCTAACAGTAAAAAATCCATCGCCGAGGAATTTCACCACACGCCTTTTGTACTTAGTATTATTCACAGTTTTATACTTATCTTTTCCAAAGTATTTAAACCCATTCCCATACAGTATTTCCAAAAGTTTTTTTAACTTCTCGTCACCACTATTATACGCCCATTGAGTATGCCCTTCTATATCAACAAAGCAGAATATCCCATGAACAGTCTCATTGTCTTCCAGGATTTTATATTCCATGGTCATTCCTCAATCGCATTTTAAAAGCCTTGC
>JAISJS010000118.1 GCA_031261385.1 Treponema sp. | reverse complement strand
GCATAATCCATGAACTCCGTATGAAGGGCTATGAGATTATGTCCGTGGGACAGCTTGCGGAGAAAAAAGGCAAAACTCTGGAAGCTGGAGTTCGATATGATGATATAAAATAGTATATTGTAATGCCATGAATATTGGACTTAACTCCAAGTATATCATAATATTTTTGGAGTTATTGCCAAAAACAGTATAATATGCCATACTGTCCTTATGATTATAAAACGAAGCCTAAAATCCGGTATCGAAGCAAAGCTCCTTTCGGGAAAGGCTATTGTGATATTTGGAGCGCGGCAGGTAGGCAAAACAACCTTGTTACACGATTTACTGGATGGACGTAACGACTGCCTGTGGCTCACCGGAGATGACGCGGCTACTACCGCCCTTTTTGAAGACGTCACCGCGTCAAAATTCAACTCAATCGTCGCCCATAATAGGATACTGGTGATTGATGAGGCGCAAAGGATTCAAAATATAGGGTTAAAACTCAAGATCATCCATGACGCGCTCAAATCCCGGTTTCAGATAATCGCCACAGGATCCAGTTCGTTTGACCTGGCAAACGAGATAAATGAACCTTTAACCGGCAGAAAATGGACATATAAAATGTTTCCGTTGTCATTTACCGAAATGGTTAATCATACAAATCTTATAGAGGAGCAAAAGAATCTGGAAAACAGGCTGCTTTATGGATATTACCCGGATGTTGTAAATAATCCGGGTGAAGAGAAGATACTACTCAGAGAACTTGCAAATGACAATCTTTATAAAGATATATTCAAGTGGGAAAATGTAAAGAAACCGCTTGTCTTTGAAAAATTGGTAAAGGCATTGGCAATGCAGATTGGCTCACAAGTCAGCATTAATGAATTATCCAATCTGTGTAATGCAGATAATAAAACTATTGAACGATATATCCGGCTGCTGGAACAATCTTTTGTACTGTTCAGGCTCGGCAGCTTTAGTACCAATTTACGCAATGAGATTAAATCATCCGAAAAATACTATTTCTATGATGTCGGTATCCGCAATGCGGTGATTGGGGCTTTTGAACCGGTTGCAATCAGACAGGATATCGGGCATCTGTTCGAAAATTTTATTATCGCAGAATTGGCAAAAAAACTGATGCCCTCGTCCGTTGGTTCATTTGGCTATTTTTGGCGTACTACACAGCAGCAGGAAATAGATTTTGTAACTACTTCCGGTAAAAATATTACCGCATACGAAATCAAATGGAATCCGAATGTAAAAGTTCATCTGCCAAAGACATTTTTAGAAAAATACAACCCTGTGGTAAAAGTTATCAACAGAGAAAATTTTAGTGAGGTGTTGACACAGTAAACCGGCAGCTGAATAATCCTATAGGAGCGTTATACATGATTGTAATGAAGTTTGGGGGGAGTTCGGTAGCCAATGCGGAACGAATCCGCCATGTGGCCGAAATCGTAAAAACTCAAATTGACAGGAAGCCCGTTCTCGTGCTCTCCGCGATGGGCGATACGACGGATCATCTCCTTGAAGCCGCCGATGAGGCGCTGAAAAAGGGGACCGTTTCAATCAACCGTATTGAGGAACTGCATAAAAAAACCATAAAAGAGCTTAAAATAAGCGCGGCGGCCCAAAAAGAAATTATGCCCCTGCTGGAAGAACTGCGAAGCCTGCTTGTGGGAATTTCCCTGATACGGGAACTTACCGTGCGAACCAAAGATTACCTTGTGTCATTTGGCGAACGGCTTTCCGTGCGTATTGCCGCTTCTTATTTTAACACTGCCGGCATCAAGGCCGGCGCTTTCGATTCCTGGAAAGTCGGCTTTATTTCGGATTCCAATTTTACCTCTGCAGAGCTCATTAAAGAGTGCTGGCAGTTAATCCCCGAAAAAATCATCCCGCTTACCGAAAAGGGAATACTGCCCGTGGTGACGGGTTTTATTGCGCAGGACGTGAACAGCAACATTACCACGCTGGGGCGCGGCGGTTCCGACCTTTCCGCGACGATGATTGCCGCAGCCTGCAATGCCGAGGAAGCCCAGGTCTGGAAGGATGTTGACGGCATTCTCACTGCCGACCCCCGGCTTGTTAAAACTGCCCGGCCTGTAGATACCGTAACCTATGAGGAAGCCGCGGAAATGGCGTACTTTGGCGCGCAAGTTCTTCACCCGCGGGCCATGCAGCCGTGCATGAAAACCGGAACGCCCGTGCTCGTAAAAAATTCGTATAACCCCGGAGCGCCGGGCACCCGAATCATCGGCTCTCTCGGAAAAAAAACCGGGCCGGTGCGGGCGATTACCTCACGGAAAAACGCAACGCTCGTGGATTTGGTTTCAACCCGTATGCTGGGTCAATCCGGTTTTCTCGAAGGGGTTTTTTCCACGTTTGCCCGGCATCAGCTTTCCGTGGATATGGTCGCCACAAGCGAGGTATCGATCTCCCTTACCCTCGACGCCGCGCGGGATCTTTCCTCCCTTAAAAAGGATCTGTCCCAGATTGCGAGCGTGGATATTAAAACCGGCAAGGCCATCGTCACGATCATCGGCGATGTGCGGCGTTCCTCGGAGATTCTCGTGCGGGCGTTCAAAATTTGTCAGCTCCTCGGAGTGACGGTGCAGATGGTTTCCCAGGGGGCAAGCAAGGTGAATATCAGTTTTATTGTTGATGATAATGAAGCGGGAGACGTCGTCAAAGCCCTGCATGATGATTTCTTTCCGGCCCCTTCCATCGGGAAGGATTCGGCTTCCGGAGGCCGCGCATGAACATTGCAATAATCGGCTACGGCAAGATGGGAAAAATGATCGAGAAGGCCGCTATTGAAAAAGGCCATACCATCTGCGCGGTAGTAGAGCCGCAGACAAACGACGCGACCTCTCTATCAGGCGCCAAAATTTTTAAATCCATTGATGAAGCCAATGATCCCGGAGAGGCTTATGGCCTCGGGAAAGCCGATGTCGCCATTGAGTTCACCCGGCCTGATACGGCAGTTGCCAATATTCTGGCTTTAGCAAAACGGAAAATTCCTGCGGTGATTGGCACCACCGGCTGGCATAATAAACTTGATGAAGTTACCGCAGCGGTAAACGCCGAAGGATCATCGCTCCTTTGGGCTTCAAATTTTTCGCT
>JAISJS010000089.1 GCA_031261385.1 Treponema sp. | reverse complement strand
ATGCCTCAATATCATGGCCGTTAACTTTGTAGGCCCGGCAGCCGAAGGCCGCAAGTTTTTTCCGCAAATCGCCGCTCGTAAGAACATCGCCCATCTTGCCGTCACACTGCTGGCCGTTTACATCAACATAGACGCCGACATTGTCAAGATTATAATGGACAAGCATTTGGACCGCTTCCCATACCTCGCCTTCCTGAAATTCGCCGTCGCTCATGAACACCCATACACGGCCCTTTTCCCCAAGCAGCCGCCGCCCAAGGGCAATGCCCGCCGCCTGGCTTATCGCCTGGGCAAGGGAACCGGTGGTGGTATCGGCGCCGGGGGAATGTTCCGCGCTAATCATCTCCAAAACCGAACCGTCCTTGTTAAAGAGCGAAAGGCTCTCCGGATCAAGCCGGCCTGCCTCTATAAGCGCGGCGTACAGTACCAGAGCATAATGGGCGGGGGAAAAGATAAAATGATCATAATCCGCCTCATAGCCGCCATTGTACAATCCGCCCCGCAGGTAATGCGGATTATCCGGGCCGGGAACGCCCTGAAATTTGCGGGGGACCATGGGCGCCTTTGAGGGCGCAAGTTTCATAACCCGTGAATAGAGAACCGCGAAGGTTTCCGCCGAAGAGCATGCCTGGCTCAGATAGCCGCCCTTGTTTTTAATGGTATGCTCGTATACCCTCAGCCGGATTCTCCGGGCCATTTTTTCACATTTGGCGATCCAAGCTTTCTTATTCGCCCCTGACATTATCAAACCTCCGCAGGATATTTTTCCAGGAAAGCTTTCCGCTTCCCCCAATATTCTTTCATGCTGTCAATAAGCCCGCGATACATCGGGAAGAGATCATCGTAGATACGGGCGTTTTCAGGATCGGGAAAATAATGCCGGTCTTCTTTAACGATTGAACGGACCGCCTCTTCGTAGGATGGATACAACCCGATCCCTACGCCCGCAGTAATCGCCGCGCCGAGTATGCCAAGCTCCTCACCCTCAGGAACCGCAAGCTCGCAGTTCATCACATCAGCAATAATTCCGCACCACAAATCGCTGCGGGCGCCGCCGCCGGTGATGGCTATTTTTTTTACGCCGAAATCCATTTCCGCAAGGCAGTGCTTTGCGGATAAGGCAACCCCCTCATAGACGGACCGGCAAAGATCCCCCGCATCGGTAAGGGCGTTAATTCCAAAAAAACCGGAAGCTGCGTTTGGTTCAACGAAGGGCGCCCGTTCGCCGCTGAGGAAGGGATGATACAGCACCCCCCTCGCGCCGGCGGGAGACCCTTCAATTAGTTTATCTATCACCGCAAAGTCCGGTATTTTCCGGCCCTTTTCATCCTTCAAAAGATTAAACCCGCTGGCCATCCAATCCACATTCGGCGTTCCCGATTGGGCGCCAAAGATGCGCAGCCATTGTTTATCCACCGCATGAAGAGCCGTGGCGCCGATGTTACGATCATCCCCCGGGGGTTCTCCAAAAGAAGCGGTGAGCAGCGATGTTGTTCCCAAAATCAGCAGGGCCTGCCCGGAGGAAACCACCCCCGCGCCAATCGCATTAGCGGCAACATCCATCTGTCCGGTTACCACCGGCGTCCCGGCCCGTAACCCTGTTTTTTGAGCGGCAGCGGCATGCACGGTCCCTATGACTGAAAAAGAATCCTTCACCGCCGGTATTTTATCGTCCAAAAAAGAAAGATCCAGTTCCTTCAGTATTGAATGGTCAACCCTGCGGGTTTTTACATTGGTAAAAGGAATAGTCCCGTCGCTCCTGTCGGTGGCTATTTCACCGGTAAGGCAGTAGTTTATCCAGTCCTTGCAGCAGAAAACGGTCCCCAGGGATTTTATTGCGCCGGGATCGGTATCCCTGAACCATGCCATGATGGGCGCCATAGCTCCCGGCCATAGCGCCGTGACGGTCTTTGCATACACCTTTGCCAAAAGCCCCTTTTGTTCCCAGAGGTTTACGATTTCACCGGCCCGGGTATCATTCCAAAGCACCGCATACCCCAGGGGCTTCCCAGATTTGTCAATCATCCATGCGCCGTCACCCTGCCCGGCGCAGGAAACTGCGGCTATGGCATCACCGGTTACTTTTGCTGCGCGCATCGAGTTTTTTATACAGGAAGCAACCGCCTCCCATACGGCATCCATATCCTGGCTGGAAAACCCGTTTTTAGGCCGGATAACCGAAACTTGTTCCGACGCCTTGCCGATACTTTCCCCCAGGGCGGTAACAACTGCGGCCTTAATAGAAGAGGTGCCTATGTCAATGCCCATAACTAGGTCTTTCATAGTTTATCCGCCTTACCCGCAAGCGCGCGGTTTACCGCGGAAGTCAACAGGACAAACAGGATAATGAGCCCGTTAAAAAAGGTTTTCCAATAAAAGGGCAGGCCCATTATGGTAAGGCCGTTATTTATCATCGAAAGAAACAGGGTGCCGAAAACGGTTCCCGGAACATTGGGCCGCCTCGCCCTGGACATGGTCGTGCTGAGATACGCGGCGCCTATGGCATCCCACAGGTATGACTGGCCTACCAGCGGCTGCCCGGACTGTACCTGGGAAGCGATTATCAGCCCCGACACGGCGGATAGCACGGCGGACAGCACGTAGGCCAAACCGTAGTAAAAACGCACGTTTATCCCCGCGTTTGCCGCGCCCTTTATGCTCTCCCCGGAAGCCCTGAGCCGTCTTCCTATCACTGTTTTTTCATGGATCAGGTAGGTTATCAATACCAAAAAAAACAGTATTACTATCGGGAAAGGAATCCCGGCAATATGACCCCGGTATATATCCATGATCCCCGATTTATCGTTGTAAAGGTAGACGGGAAGCCCTCCCTTTGTGATAACCTTCTCAAAGCTGGAGCCGACGAACATTATCGCAAGGGTCGCCACAAAGGGGTTCATGTTCAGTTTTGCGATAAGAACTGCGTCAATAAGGCCTATTATAAGGCCCAGAAGGAGCATTACCAGAATCCCTGCGGGAAGGGAATTCCCCATTTTAATGCTGTTTGCCAGGACAATGCCGGTGATCCCCACAACGGTACCGGAACTGAGATCGATCCCCCTGACGGTAAGGCAGAACATGATGCCGATTGCTATGGGCGCGATAACCGCGACACGCATCAAAATATCGGAAAAGTTCGCAAAGGACAGGAAGGAATGATTCATGGCGGAAAAAAACACCGCAATAGCGATAAAAGCGAAGATCAAAAAAACGGAACCCTGGCCGGAATTATTCGCCATGGTCTTAATGTTTTTAAGGTTCATAGTATGCCCGCCCTCCCCTACTCAAGCTGCACAAGGGTCCCGCGGTTGATCGAGTTGCCCAGAACCACGATAACAACCAGGGCGCCCTCCACCAGTTTTATCCAGTAGGATGAAACGCCCATCAAACCCAGCCCATTGGAAAGGATTCCGACAAAAGCGGCGCCGAACAATGCGCCGTGTATATTTACTATCCCCATGCGGGAAATTGCCATGCCGACAAAGACCGCAAGGATCACTTCATTCTGGTTAATATACGCCGCTTCCGGCGGATAGCCCGAAAGCTGGGCAACATAAATAATTGAAGCCGCCCAGCAGAGGATGCCCATGATCATAAACGACACTGTTTTATAGGCGTCAGTATTTATACCCGCCTTACGGGCCGCCGCCTCATTGCCCCCCACCGCATAGAGGCGTTTCCCCAATACCGTAGTATTCATTATAACAACCGCCAGTATGCAAAAAAATACCATCATCCATACGCTCAAAGAAATCCCAAACAGGGAATTGAAACGCATTGAAACTAAAATCGGATGTTTTGAGGTAAGATAGGAACCCCTGCTGATATATTTTTCCATGCCGAGATACATCAGCATTGTCGCGATGGTCGAAAGCCAGGGATGAATCTTGAGGCGGATGATTAAAACAGAATTGATAGCTTCCATCACCAATGCGGCCAGGAGGGTAATCAGCAGGCAAAACACCGCGGGGACCCCCGCGTTAAGGCACACCAAAAGCAGGGTGCTCAAAACCCCGATAACCCCGACAAAGGAAAGGTCAAAGAGGCCGGTCAGCATTACCGCCGCAAGGCCGACCGCCGGGACTGCGGTAGAGGTCAGCAGGCTGAGTATGCTTATCATGTTATGGAAGGTGAGAAAGGAAGCCGTCTTAACGGAGAAAAGAATAAAACTGAAAATAAAAATGCCCAGGGGGATTGCCTGCCTAGTATTTATTTTAGCCATTTGTATCCCCCCCGCCGCCGGAGCCAATGGCATAGGAAAGCAGGGTATACTCCGAAAGTTCCTCCGCATTCAGTTCTTTTGTAATTTTCCCGTCCCGCATCACAATCACCCGGTCGCAGAGCATGGCAACCTCTTCATATTCCGGGGTGATCAGAATCAGGCTCATCCCCTTTTCCGCTAGGTCCAGCAGAATTTTATACACCTCATTCTTAGCCCGCACATCGATCCCGATGGTGGGATAATCCAAAATTAGGATACGCGGCTTGGTAACCATCCAGCGCGCCAGAACCACCTTCTGCTGGTTCCCCCCGCTCAGGCTGGCAACCGGCGTTTTCGTCCCCGGGGTTTTTATGTCAAGTTTTTTTATGTGCTCCCTGGCAACAAGTTCTTCCGCTCCCTGGTTAATAAAACCCATCCGGGAAAAGCCGGCAAGTTTCGGCAGGGTCATGTTTTCCCGGACCATAAAACCCCGGACAATCCCTTCTTCCAGCCTGTTTCTTGGGATATACGCGATACCATTCTTAATCGCCCGTGCGGGAGTTAAGGGCTTCGTCTCCTTTCCGAAAACGGTAAAACAGCCGAATACCCCCTTACGGCCGCCGTATAGGGCCTTTGCTATTTCCTGCTGGCCCATTCCTTCGCCGCCGAAAAAACCCAGAATTTCCCCCGGGTGTAGATCAAAATTAATATCCTTGAGAACATCATTGTGCAGCCCCCGGACAGACAGGGCTGTGTTATTTTCTTTCCTGACATATTTTCTGTTTTTTGCCCGGCTGAATTTTTCATTCCCCGCCATCAGGGAAATCACCGTATCTTCCGTTGTATCCGCAAGATTCATATCGGCGACCTTCATGCCGTCGGTAAGGATGGTAATTGAATCGGCTATTTTAAACACCTCGCCGAAGCGATGGCTGATGTAAATGATAGAAACGCCGTCTTTTTTTAAGGTATTGATAATAGCAAAAAGTTTGTCGATTTCTTTCGCGGAAAGCGCGGCGGTGGGTTCGTCAAAGATCATGATCTTCGGCTCTTCCACAAGGCAGGCCGCAATCTGGATCAACTGCTGCATGGAAATATTCAGCTCGCCCACCGGCGTATAGGGATCAAGATCGACCCCGAGTTTTTCCAGCAGAATGGCCCGGGCCGTTTCATGTACCTTTTTTTTATCGACAAAGGGGCCCTTTGCGGGTTCCCTTTTAAGCATAATGGATTCGCCCACGGTGAAGTAGGGTATCAGATCATTATCCTGGTATATCGCCTTGACGCCCATTTTCGTCATTAGCCGCGGGGTGGCATGTTTAACCTCCCGGTCCCCCACAAAAAGCCTGCCCGATTCGGGCTTGTACATCCCGGTAATGATCTTGATAAGCGTGGACTTGCCCGCGCCGTTTTTTCCTACCAGGGCGC
>JAISJS010000054.1 GCA_031261385.1 Treponema sp. | reverse complement strand
CATTTGATTGGGGGCGTTAGCCGCCTTTTTTATATATTTTTCAAACGAGCGCTACGGCAAAACGGACAACCGCTGCAAAGTTTTCCGGGGTAAGCAGCAGGTGGCTGTCCGCGGGGCCGTTGAGGCATCGCCAGGTTTCCGGGATAAGGCGGCGGTCTGTGGGGTCCTCTATTGCGCCTGCAAGAAGGAAGTCGGCAAACTCAGGCCGCCTGCGCAATAGAGAGGCATAGGCGGCGGCTTCTTTTGCGGGAAGCATGGTGATGGTCTGTGCGGGAATTCCGGCGCGCAAAAAGCCTGCGTCATCGGAAAATGGGGTGGGGATAAGCAACAGGCGGTTAAGGCGCAGAAAGCGGGCGGTTTGTAAGGCATAGTCACGGAGATCCCCGTTAAGCTGTTTTGCCTTGCGTATGCCCGGCCTGTCATCGTTCCTTAATAAATAATCACTGGTGTTTGAGATGATAAAGGTGTCTCCCGCGCCGCAGGCGTCAAAAATATAAACCCGCGCGTCACCCAGGCCCCATTCCCGCAGTTTTTTTGCCAGCGTATAGGAGCCCTGATTCTGAATGCCTTCCCCCTCTAAAAGTTCTTCTTTATCGGTAAGAATGATAATCCAGTAATTGGTTCCCTGTTCCGTCAGGCGCATGGCAGTTTTAATAAGATGAAACACTGCGGCGCTGTTATCATTGGCCCCGGGGCTTCCTGCAACCCTGTCATAATGGGCTGCAAGAATAACCGGGCTTTGGCGGCTAAAAGGAAAACCGGCGCCGGGTTTGACACTTTGTCCTCTGGGGAAAATAAAAAAATGCCGGTTCCCGTCAATCGGAAGCACCGTGGAATTGAGGCCGAGGCTGTCAAGCATACCGGCAAGTATGCCGTACCGGTCCGCATCAGTTTCAATGAAATCGAAGAAGCGGTTGTAGGGAATTTCGGCGGGGGAATCGCGGCGCATCATGATTTGTTGAATAACCTGTCGACTATTGCCGCCAGAGCCCGCCAAAACCGTCCCCGGCTTTTACCGTATTTTTTGGAAAAATCCCTGGCTGCCCCGGCAAGGGAATAGAAGCCGTACTTTTTTTTGAGGAAATCCCAGTGTTTTACAATCCACACATACAGGTCCCCCGCGCTGCGTCCGGGGAAATTCAACAAGAGCCACTGATCTTTAATGATGTTTACCACCGGCGCGTAGACATTGGCGTACCAGGAAACCAGCGCATCGGCAAACGGGATTTCATAATCGATGTTTTCATTAAGATAATATTTATGAACCAGAATATGGTTGTAAATAACGTCATAGCGTCCGGCGGTGGTAAAATCGAGTTTCATATCTCCGGTAAGTTCGCCAAAGCCGGTTTTTTCGTAGAAGATTTTTTTCTCATAGGCGATGAGGGCATTTTTTAATTCATCGGTAGTCATGGACGGTTTGATGCTGATTTCTGTTGCAAGGCTTGTCACATCGGCGTCGATAAACTCAACATTCTGCATACGTGCAACCGACACCCGGTGATTCCCGTCCCGGACAAAATATACCCCGCCGATTTCATACAGTGAGATAGGGGGAAGGGTAATGTCTTTGATGTGCGCCTCATCAACCCGCATCCACCGGCTCCGCAGGTGCTCCTTGCGGGGAAGAAAATATTTATTAAAATCCCGGTAACGGCCTTCACTTCCCACAATAAGTTTGAGCGGTACTGTCTGGCCTCCTCTATAGACCTGATTTTTCGGCTTCAGAATATCCTTGACATCGTTAAACGAAAGAAGCTGGTCCCGATCGGTATTCATAAAATGCTGGATCTGGGAAAGGATGGCCCTTCCCCGGGCCCGTGAAAAATCTTCCGACGCCATAACTTTTGTTCCGTGTATTTCCATTTTTAATTTCCTTCTCCGGTATCGATTAAATAATGGCTGTACGCATTGATCACCTGGGTGTCCCGGTACCGGGTAGAGCGGACTTCGGCAAGATCATAAAGATGTATATGCCCGTGAATAAGGTACTTTGGCTTAAAGACCCGCATGAACCAGAGGAACGCCTTAAACCCCCAGTGACATTTGTCCTCCTTGTCATGGATTCCTTTTGGAGACGCGTGGGTAAGAAGTATATCAAGATAGCGGCCGCGGAAGATACGGTTAAAAATCATGCGGGGAATCAGGCGCATAATTTCCATATACATTTGGAAGTCGGTATACTGATTTTCTCCGCGGTTATACCTCATTGACCCTCCAAGCCCGGCGATGATGAGTCCTTCTTCGCGGATGATTTTGGATCCAATGTGGACCGCCCCCGATCCGCGGCCTTCTGTTCCCGAATCATTCCAAAAATAGGAGGATGCATAGGCGCCTCCCTTATAGTAGTTTAATTCATTTATATTATGATTTCCAAAAACAAAGAAAAGGGGCCTGTTGAGTGAAGATACGACAAAATCAAGGTAATCCATCGGGAGATCCCCTGCGCTCAGAACCAGCTCTACATCGCCAAAACGTTCCTTGATGGTACTGCTGTACACCAGGGGATCGATTTGATCGGAGATGCAGAGTATCTTCATGAACGGCGGGTTGTTCGGGGCTTGGATGAAGAAACTTTCACTCCCTTGAGCAGGGCGGAGAGTTTATCCCGGTTAAACAGTTCCACCGGACGCGAGGAAGCGTACTCAATGGCGGCGCGGGTAAAATCCGAACCGGTAAGCACGACTGCGCGGGTGATGTTGCCTTCTTTGGCGTCATCCAGAATCGAGCGTATCTCCGGTTCATCCAGCGGATCGGAACTTTGGAAAAACCGGATAAGGCGGGGCATTTTGCGGGTATTCCGCCACTTTGCCGATTCGCCTTCGATGGCAACAAGTTCACAGCCTTCGGGAAAACTTTTCACCGTCTGTACCTGGAGTTCCAGGGATTGGGCAGTCACCGCCTTGCAGAGTTCCGTAAATTCATCCGGAGCAGCGGTAATATAATCTTTCATGCCGTCGTCGGATCTGAGGTCCTGATACTGGGAAAGCTTTTCCCCGACATCGCGGAAATTCTTTTTCTGCGCATAAATTTTATCCCACTGGGCTATTGCCTTGTCCAGATCGCGGTTTTTTTCGTAGCACATCCCCAGGAAATACCGGGCATAGAGGCTGTCGCTGTCCGCCTCCGCAGTAATGGCGCCGACGGCCCGCTCCAGATCGGGAATTGCCTTTTCCACGGCATTGAGGGACATAAAACAGCCCCCCCGTTCAACGAGCGCCCTGATTCTGAATTTGGCGTCACGGGCTGCCTTTTCAAAGGAAGCGGCGGCGCCGGTATAATCTTTGGAATCCTTTTGAATCTTCCCCAGATAAAAATACGTTTGACCGGTGTTTTCCCGCTGATGTTTAAGGGCAACATTCAGGGCGGCCTTTGCCTCGGAAGCCTTCTTGTCCTTGTAGAGCATGACCCCGAGTTCATAGTGGATCTTCCCGTCACGGGGGGAGAGCTCTGCGGCCTTGCGGAGGTATTGTTCAGCCATATCCATGCGATTCCGCTCGGTAAAGAGCTTCCCCGCCCAGTAATAGTAGTCGGAATGGGTGGGCAGCAGTTTTATCAACAGGAGGTATTCTTTGAGCGCCTCTTCCCCCTGGTTAAACTGGATAAAAAGCTGGGCCAGGGTCTGGCGGAATTCAACTTCCGGAATCTCCCGTTCCGAAATACCCAGCTGGTTTACCGTCTTGAATTCCATCAGGGCTAACTCACCCCGTTTTTCTTTTTGATAGGCCAGGCCCAGATAATAGTGCGCTTCGGCGTTTTTGGGATCTTTGGCGATGAGTCTTTTTGCCGCCTTGATAGCGGCGCCTGTCCGTCCGTTTTTGATAAGAGCGGCCAAAGCCCCGACCTGTTTGGGGGAAACAATGGATTTTATGATGAAAAAAAGGAGGAATCCTGCGCCGACGGCAAAAATAATAATTAATCCGATTGCTCTGTTCATGTCTTTTCCTGTTTCCCTGTTATATTCTATACTATAACATAAGAGCCGTTAAAGTTAAGGTATCTGCGGCTTGAAATGATTTGGGAGGATCAATGAAAAAAATGTATTTTTTTGCGGGGTGTATACTGCTTTATGCCGCCGCAGGGGGGTTTGCCCAGAGTAATTTCAACAAGGGCGAAGAACTTCTGATGCAGAACAAGCCGAAAGAAGCCCTGCCGTACCTTGAAAATTCCGTGGCGGATGACAGCGCCCATGCCCAGGCCTTTTTATATCTGGGCATAGTGTACGAACAGTTGGATCGGCCCGATGAAGCCATCGCCGCCTACCGGAAAATACTTCCCCGCGCGGGGAATTTAAGCGCCTATGTGGCGTCTAATCTGGGAAACGCCTACTACCGCAAAGGAAGCCCTGCCCAGGCGGAACAGTTCTATTCACAGGCCATCGATTCCGACCCTGTTTATGCCTCGGCGTATCTGGGCCGGGCAAATTCCCGGGTAAAATCCGGGTCATTGCGGGCGGCGGTGGTGGATTATGAACTGTACCTGTCCCTGGAACCCGGCTCCGCCAAACGGCCCCAAATTGAACGGCTTATCGCCTTTATTCGGGAGGAGTTTGCCGCCGAAGAACGCCGTAAGCTCCTTGCGGAGGAGGCCGCCCGTGCAGAAGCGGAACGGAAACAGCGGCTCCTGGAGGAGGTTTCCGCCTCCCTGCAATCAGCCGCGGAGGGAAGCCAGGGACTTTCCACCGGCGCCGAGGATGTACTCGGATATGAAGGCGAATTTGAGCTTGAGTAGAGGGACAAAATGAACAGAAAAAAACTTTTAATAATCGGTATAGCGGGGGGAGCGCTTGTCCTTCTGCTTGTTGTGGGTGGAATATTTTTATTTCGCGGGAAAAAAGATCCGTCTGCAGGGCTCGCGTCCGGTAATACGGCTTTGGCAGGCGGCGCCGGTGAAAATGGCGAAGCGTTCCGGCGGACTATTATCGATCTTGCAAGGGATTATATCGAAAAGGGTGAATACCAGCTGGCCCTGGATCTGCTTTCCAGATTGAACGCCGGTGACGATCCTGAACTGCGGGAATTGCTGGATCGGGCCTCGCGGGGGCTTTCTCTTGCCGCAGATAACGCTGCCGGCGCCGAACGGGATGCGGCAAACGCCGCAGAAAATACAAAAGATTCGCAGGACGCCGCCCGGCGGGCCGCTGCGCTTGCCGCCGCACAGTCGGCCTCACGCCCGCCGACGCCCGGGGAAATTGCCGCCCGTGAGGCGCGTGAAGCAGAACGCCGCCGTATTCAGGAAGAAGAACAGCGCCGCCTTGAAGAACGGGCGCTCATTGCGGAAAAGGAAGCCGCCGCCGAGGCGGAACGAAAAGCCGCCGTCGAAGCTGAGGCCGCCCGCCGCCGCGCCCAGGAGGAGGAACTGGCACGCGCATCGGAGGCGTTGCAGGCTCAGATGCGGGCGGTGAATGACCTTGTCTCCCAGGGAAAGGCCAGCCTCCGGAAGGATGATCTTGCCGGGGCCGCCGCGGCGTTTTCCGACGCCCGT
>JAISJS010000009.1 GCA_031261385.1 Treponema sp. | reverse complement strand
TGGGAATGGTATAGCCGAAATTTTTGCGAAAAACGTGACCGGATTCAGAAAGAAGTTAGGGCTCTCCCAATATGATCTGGCAGCAAAAATAGGTATCAACAGACGTATGATTGGTCATTACGAGAATGAAGGAATGCTCCCCTCGACAGATAGGTTACAAGTCCTTGCGGATGCGCTGGATGTCCCGGTTTCCAAACTGTTTGAGGAAAATGCCGTCAAAATGAACCCGGTCAATGATTTATCCGGCATTGACCCCCGCAGTGTTAAAAAACTTAAGGATATTCTTTCCCTGCCCGCAGAGGACCGTAACGATCTCTACCGTATTTTAAATAAAATGCTCAGAAAAAATCAGCTTGAAAAGCAAAGCCTGGCTTCCCATCAATATCATCATTTTAAAGACCCCTGCCTTGAAAATACTCAGGCTTACGGGCTACACTGCTATAGTATGGATAAACTCATCATCAAAGGCGCCCGGGAACATAATCTTAAAAATATAGATTTAGAGCTGCCGCGGGATAAACTCATTGTTATTTCGGGCCTTTCCGGGTCGGGCAAGAGTTCTTTGGCCTTTGATACGATTTTTGCCGAGGGGCAGCGGCGCTATGTGGAGAGTCTTTCCGCCTATGCGCGGCAGTTTTTGGGCCGTATGGACAAGCCTGATCTTGATTACATTGAGGGGCTTTCCCCCGCCATCTCTATAGAACAAAAAACCACCCACCGCAACCCCCGGTCCACTGTGGGAACGGTTACCGAGATTTACGACTATTACCGGCTGCTCTATGCCCGTATCGGTATTCCCCATTGTCCCCAATGCGGCAGGGAGATCCGCGAACAGCCGGTGGATCAGATCATCGATACGATTATGCAGATGGGGGAGGGGACAAAGATTCAGCTCCTTGCGCCGGCTATTCGCGGCAAAAAAGGCGAACACCAGAAGATTATCGAGGATGCGCGGAAGGCGGGGTTTGCCCGGGCGCGGATAGATGGGGTACCGGTGAACCTTGATGAAAAAATCACCCTGGACAAACAGAAAAAACATACGATAGAAATTATTGTTGACCGCCTTGTGATAAAAAACGAGATTCGTTCGCGGCTTGCCGAGTCGGTGGAAGCGGCGTTACAGGCTGCCGAAGGGATCATGCTGGTCTATACGGAAGGGAAGAATGTGGAGGGTGAAGGGGTAAAGGGGAAGGAGGTGTTTTTTTCCCAGAAGAACGCCTGCCCGGACTGCGGAATTTCAATTCCCGAATTGCAGCCGCGGCTTTTTTCGTTTAATAACCCCTATGGGGCCTGTCCCGCCTGTTCGGGGCTTGGGGTCAAACTTGAATTTGATCCGGACCTTGTGATCCCCAACCGCTCCCTTTCCTTTAACGAAGGGGGCTGTATTCCGTATAACCCGGACAGCGCCTGGCACCGCAGCCGGTTTGACAGCCTTGCAAAGCATTACAAGTTCAGCCTGGATACGCCGTTTAAGGATCTGCCAAAGAAGGTGATGGATGCGATTCTTTACGGCAGCAAGGACGAGATCAAAGTCCGTTACGAAAACCGGGCAAAAACCGGTCACTTTGAATATCAATCGAAATTTCCCGGTGTGCTTGAAGACCTCCGGAAACGGTATATGGAAACCCAGTCCCAGGGCATTAAGGACTGGCTTGAAAAATTCATGAGCCAAAAGCCCTGTGAGGAATGTGAAGGCAAACGCCTTAAACCGGAGGCCCTTGGGGTAACCGTTGGGGGCAGGAACATTTGGGAGATTACCAATTTCTCGGTGACCGATTCCATCAAATTTTTTGACTCGGTTAAATTCAACAAGAGCGAAAAAAAAATCTCCAATCAGATTTTAAAAGAGATACACGCACGCCTTGGGTTTATGCAGAACGTCGGCCTTGACTACCTGACCCTGGAACGGAAGTCGGCGACGCTTTCCGGCGGCGAGGCCCAGCGGATCAGGCTTGCAACACAAATCGGGTCGAGCCTTGTCGGGGTGCTGTACATTTTGGACGAGCCGTCCATCGGCCTTCACCAGCGGGATAACCAGCGGCTTATCGACACGCTGCTGTACCTCCGCAATTTGGGGAACACCCTTATCGTCGTGGAGCATGATGAACAGACGCTCCGTATGGCCGACCATCTTGTGGACTTAGGTCCCGGCGCGGGGGTTCACGGCGGCAGGATTGTAGCCCAGGGAACCCCCGACGAGGTGATGAAGGTGAGCGAGAGCCTTACCGGGCAGTACCTTGCGGGGACCCTCATCATGGATATTCCTGCAAAACGGCGGCAGGGAAACGGAAACTTTATAACCCTTAACGGGGTAACCGAGCATAACCTTAAAAACATCGATGTGGAAATTCCGCTGGGTGTTTTTACCTGCATCACCGGCGTTTCCGGTTCCGGCAAATCGACGCTCCTTGCCGATGTGCTGTACCCCGCCCTTGCAAATAAAATTTACGGATCAAATCATATCGAAGGCGCGTATAAAAAAATTGAAGGGATGGAATATATCGACAAGGTCATCGATATCGACCAGAGTCCCATTGGACGCACTCCGCGGTCCAACCCCGCAACGTACGTGGGAGTTTTTACCGCGATACGGGATCTTTTCGCCAGCCTTCCCGAGGCAAAGATGCGGGGGTATAAGGTCGGGCGTTTTTCGTTTAACGTAAAGGGGGGCCGCTGTGAAAATTGTTCGGGGGATGGGACCATCAGGATTGAGATGAACTTTCTTCCCGATGTATACATCACCTGTGATGTGTGCCGCGGTCAGCGCTTCAACAAGGAAACGCTGGAAATCCGTTACAAGGGAAAGAACATTGCCGATGTACTTGATATGACGATTGAAGAAGCCGCTGTTTTTTTTGCCCCTATTCCCGCCATCGCCTGGAAAATGAATACGCTGCTTTCGGTAGGCCTGGGCTATGTTAAACTCGGGCAGTCGGCGCTGACCCTTTCCGGGGGCGAGGCGCAGCGGGTAAAGCTGGCCCTGGAACTTTCCAAACGCTCCACCGGTAAGACCTTGTACATTCTTGATGAGCCTACAACGGGGCTGCACTTTGCCGATGTAAAACAATTAATGGAGGTGATCCAGCGGCTGGTGGATCAGGGGAATACGGTGATTATGATTGAGCATAACCTGGATGTGCTGCTCCAGGCGGATCATATAATCGATCTGGGTCCCGAAGGAGGGGACAAGGGCGGGGAAATTGTCGTTACCGGGACCCCGGAGGAAATTTCCCGCTATCCCAAATCCTATACGGGTTCATATATCAAATCGATGCTTGAAAGGAACCTCCGCTCAAGCCACAGAACCGGCAGCAAGCCCGGCGTAAAGCCCGGCATAAAGCCCGTCAAATCCCAACAGCGGCTGATCCCAAAGCAATGAGCATATTCCGTTTCGGGTTCCGGGCAGTTTTACTTTTCTCCCTTTTTCTCTGTTGTGTTCCGCCGTGTTCCCTGTACGCACAGGAGGATACGGAGGCGGCTCTGAATACTCAGGTCTCTGAACCGGAAATTGAATACCCGGCGGCAGATTTCACTGCAGCAAATTCCGGCGCGGCCTCAAAACCGGAAAGTTCCCGCATCGAACTGGAAATCAAAACCTCAACGCTGACGGAACTTGCCGCATGGTGCCGGAGCCTCGGCCTTCCGGAGGGAGGCGCCAGAGAGGCATTGGCGCAACGGCTCCGCGCTCATTTTGAACTGGTGGAACCTGCGGCGCCCGGGGAAACGGAGATAAAGCAGAAGATCATCACCATTGAGTCTGCCCGGAGTACCGAATATTTTACCCTGGAAGTGGTGGACGAGGAGTATGCGCGGCTTGTCGGGGACGTGGTGGTGAGCCTGAAGGACGGGGAGGCGGTGCATACAATAACTGCCTGGGAAATTCTGTACAACCGGACCCGGAACCTGATAACCGCTTCCGGCGGAGTGGAGTATACCAAGCGGGATGGGGATTCGGTCGAAACTTTTAAGGGCGAGTCGATCACGGTGAATATTGATAACTGGTCCAGTATTTTTCTGGGCGGCGTATCCGAACGTTCACTGTCAAGCGACAATACCACCTACCGTTTTGCGGGAACCGTTATTTCCCGCAGTGATGAAGAAGTAACCGTGCTTACCCGGGCAGAAATTTCCAACGCGCAAAGCGAGGAAACCTTTTGGTCGGTCAGCGCGTCAAAAATTTGGCTGCTTCCGGGATCGGATTTTGCGATTCTCAATGCGGTTCTTAAGGTGGGTGAAATTCCCATGCTGTATTTCCCCTTTTTCTATTACCCCTCCGATGAGATAATATTTCACCCGGTTCTGGGATTCCGTTCCCGTGAAGGAAATTTTGTGCAGACTACCACGTACATTTTGGGGAGACCCCAGGCAAGTTCTTCTTCGGAAAGTTCGATTACAAAAATATTGGGGGCAAGCGGCAATACGGAAAAGGTCAGGCAGGGGATGTTCCTCAGGAGTACCGGTAAAAAATCTGTGGACCCGGGCAGCACTACCCTCAAAGCGTTAATTGATCTCTATGCCAATCTTGGGGCCTATATCGGCGCCGAAATGACCCTGCCCTCAAAGGGGGTACTCGGCGGCACAAACCTCAGCGCCGGTATCGGGATTACCCGGACCATCGGCAACCCGAGTACGGGGAATTATACCCCCTTTGCCCCGGCGTATGACGGAACCAGCGACTGGAACCATTCACGGTTTATATCCTGGGATGTGCCGTTCCGGTATCGTCTGAACTACAGCGGTTCCCTGAATCTAAAGTTCGGCTCATTGTCATGGACTTTTCCCTACTATTCGGATCCGTCGGTGGACAGGGACTTTTTAAACCGGTCGGAAGAGATGGATTATATGCACATGATACAGGAGGGGAACGCCGCTGCGGTAGAGGAAACAACCGACAGCCTGCTGGGGGCCTATGAGTGGCGGCTTTCAGGATCGGTGAACCCGTCATTTCCCAAACTTGCCCCGTACATTTCGGGCCTGTCCCTCTCCAGCATAACCAGCACCCTTGCTTTTAAGTACAAACCTTCGGCGTCCATTCCCCAGAATTCAACCGCACCCGAAAGAAACTTTTTTCATCCCGATAAGCTCACTATCTTCAATGTGAGCGGCAGCATTTCGGGGTCCCCCCTTTCGCTCGGCAGGGCTTCCGCCGTTACAAAAGAGCCTGCCAGGATTATCGAACCTGAAGATATCTTAAAAAACATCGGCGTGCCCCGCTCTCCATGGGAGACAGAAGACGTTCAAAAAGATCCGAAAAAGAAAACCCCCGATCCGCTGTCGCCCCCGGTACTGGCCCAGCGCTTTGATTTGCCCCGTGCGGGAAACACCCTGTTCAATATTGATTACCGCTTAAGCCCGACCGCCGCCTCGGAACTGCAATTCAGAACCCAGCATTGGCCTGAATATGATACAATTGATTGGGGTGAAGTTTCATCGATCCTCTCCACCTTTGGCGGTGACGCCAGTACAACGTTTAACCTCAGCGATTCCAGCGGATTCTATACCAATTCTTTTTCTTTCAGCGGGAATGGTTCCTGGCGGGAATACAGCTTTATTAACGAGGAGGCAGAAGAATATACTGATGCTTCAGGAAATCCTGATCCGGTTAAAGTTTCCGAGGCCAACAGGCAGGCATACAGCCAAAGTTATTTCTCCACGTCCTATGCATATACTGCTTCCATACGGCCCCTTTTCCGGAGCAGTGTCTGGGGAAGTTCAAGTGTGCAATACAATTTTGGGGGGCTTCTGGCAAAATCAAATTTTATCGGAACCGGCGATGATCCCGATTGGGAAGTCAAGTATGGCGCCTGGGATAAAGATAATTTAAATACCCATTCATTTTCTACCAATATAAACGCCGCCGTCATGGATAAAACACAGACCTTTACCCTGAGCTCCGATCTGCCTCCCAAAGATGTTGCGCTTTCGGCAAACGCCACCTTCCGGGTTTGGATCACCGAAACCAATGCCCATATGCGCATCCTTAATCCCGGCGAGGAAGACAAGCGGAAACTCGAACCGTTTTACGCCACCGAAACCATCCGGTTTGGAAGCAAGGCTTCCCTTTCGCAGTATCTGGTTTTGGATACCGAGGAACGGGAGTTGACCACCCTTACAACAAACTTTTCCATGTCGGGTTTTTCTGCGGCGTTTACCGCGACCCGTTCGCAGGGGTATGACTTTGTTGGAGGAAAAGGCTGGGTGCTGAATACCGGGGAGCCGAGTCTTAAATCGCGTGACCTTAGCCTGGGCTACAGCAAAAGTTTCAGCAAAACCCAGCTCTGGAATAACCGGCTTTCGTTTTCGCTGAACCTGGGTACGCGGTTTTATCTTGATTTTCAGCGGCTTACCAATTCCAACCTGGGCTTTAACCTGGGCTTTACCCTCGGAATTACCAAGTTTCTGGACCTTTCGTTTTCATCCACCTCGGAA
>JAISJS010000388.1 GCA_031261385.1 Treponema sp. | reverse complement strand
TTCGCTTTTTGCCATGTTGGCCCGTTCGGCGGCTTCCTGGCTCATCTGCAATTCTTTGGTGCGTTCCTCTACCCGGTCTTCAAGCTCGGCGGCAAGGGAGCGGAGCTGTACCTCAGCTTTATCCTGCTGCTTTATGTGCAAAATGATACGCTGGCCAAAAACCAAAAGACCCGTAAAACCGATAAGCCAGAGCGCGCCATGGGAAAGAACCAGAAACACTATGGCAGTTTTGGCCGATCTGAGGAACGGCGCCATCGGCACATCGACGCTGATACCGCCGCGCTGCTCTCCTGCCACGTACCCCTGAATTGCATGGCAGGAAAGGCAGCTTTCTTCGGTAACAAGCGGCCCGATAAAGCGAAAATAATCTTTACCGTCCCTGGTTGTTATGACGGAGAGCTCTTTGAGCTCGGGATTTTCTTCAAGTGAGTACAGGGCCTGTTCTTCCCAGGCATCCGGTTTATTGTCCGGACGAATCGGGTTGGTGCTCGTGATATGTCCGGTAACGCCTGATGCAAGCTCGCCGAGTTCGTGGACAAGCCGGGTCATATATGCGGGATTTATTTTGGTATACGGGATGCCGTTTGGCCCCGGTATATCCCTGGTCGAATCGGCTGCAAGATAGGGGTTGGAGGGGAGGGTTGGGCCGATTTTGCCGTAAACCCCGCCAAGGCCGGAGACCCAGCGGCGGTACATAACGTCTTTTTCAAAGGCAGTCCGCGCCTGAATTAACGCAGACTCCTTGGCATGCTCGTAGGTGCGGTTAATATTAAGGAGCAATGCCCCTGCTATACTCAATGTCCAGAATATTATCAATACAGAAATATAAATTGGAACTTTTCTGCCTGCAGCCTTTGAAGAAATACTTTGCTCCTCAATCATTTTATTAGTATAAACCAGAAAATCGTCGATGGCAACACCTTTTTTACTCACCCTTTTGGGCGACATTGGAGCTATACACTAATTCTCATTTTTTTGCTATATTTTGGCGTATGCGGATTCTATCATGGAATGTAAACGGTATCCGGGCGGTGGAAAAGAAGGGTTTTATCCAATGGATGACAGAGGAATCCCCTGATATGCTCTGTTTGCAGGAGACCAAGGCCGAGCCGGGACAGTTATCGCCTGCGCTGCTCTCACCGAATGATAAAAAAGGGAAGCCATATACCGCTTTTTGGGCCAGTTCGGTAAAACGGGGCTATTCCGGCGTTGCAATTTATACCAAAACAAAGCCCCTGGACGTAAAGCCCCTGGGTATCAGGGAATTTGATGATGAGGGGAGGGCGCTTCAGGCGGAATTTAAGGATTTTACGCTGATTTCCGCCTATTTTCCCAATTCCCAGGACGGCGGCGCCCGGCTCGGATACAAACTGGATTTCTGCGCGGCGATGATGGAACTCTGCAAAAAGCTGGTTTCCCAAAAACGGCATTTTGTCCTCTGCGGGGATTACAATATTGCCCACACGCCTATCGATATTGCCCGCCCCAAAGAGAACGAGGGAAACGCCGGCTACCTCCCCGAGGAGCGCGCCTGGATGGACAGCTACACCGCCGCGGGCTTTGTTGATACGTTCCGCCATTTTCACCCCGGCGAGCCGAATCATTACAGTTGGTGGTCCTACCGGATGAATGCACGGGAACGGAACGTCGGGTGGCGTCTTGATTATCATTGCGTGGACCCGGCCTTCCTGCCAAAAATAAAACGTTCGGTTATCCGGCCTGAGGTGCAGGGATCGGATCACTGTCCGGTAGAAATAGAAATAAAGTCATGAAGATAAAATATAACGCCCCCACGGTGCTTACTTTTGCCCTGTCGAGCGCCCTGACGCTGGCCCTTTCCCAGACCCTGCTGCCCAACCTTGCCGAATACTGGTTCATGGTTCCCGGAAAAAGCGGCTTTTCGCCTTCACGCCTGCGGGATTGGGTGACGCTTGTCTCTCATATAGCCGGTCACGCCAACTGGACCCATCTTTTGGGCAATTTTTCGATAATTCTGCTCATCGGCCCGATGCTCGAGGAAAGCTACGGCTCCCTTTCCCTGCTTTTGATGATACTGATTACCGCCCTGGTCACCGGTGTGCTCAATGTGCTGTTTTTTGACGCAAGCCTCATGGGCGCCTCCGGCGTGGTTTTTATGATGATTCTGCTGGCCTCATTTACCAACTTTAACCGCGGAGAAATCCCCCTCACCTTTATTTTGATACTGGTACTGTACCTTGGTGAGCAGCTGTACAGTTCCCTCCAAACCGACAACATCTCCCAGTTTGCCCATATTGTGGGCGGTTTCTGTGGCAGCCTGTTTGGGTTCTTCAAACCGCCGCAAAAATAGAGTATACTGTTCCTATGAAAAAGGAATTTCTCCAGTATGATGTGGTGCGGAACAACACCCTTAAAATGGCTCACCGGATTTACCGGGAGGGGTTTATTCCCGACGTGATCTATGTATCCCTGCGGGGCGGGGCGTATATGGGCAATGTGATAAGCGAATATTTCAAGATTGTCCGCAAAAGCGATCGGCCGGTGTATTATGCATCGGTGGTGGCCCGCTCCTATTCGGGGGTGCTTACCGCAGACAATATCACCGTTGAGGGCTGGACTTATGCCCCGGAACACCTGCGGGTGGGGGACAAGGTGCTGCTGGTCGACGATATTTTCGATACCGGCAGAACCATCAACTATCTGGCGGAGATAATTCTTGAGCGGGGCATACCCCGGCAGGACCTTAAAGTTGCCGTGCATGACTATAAGTATTTTTACGATAAAAAAGAGCAGCTTCCGATTCAGCCGGATTACTGGTGCCGGAAACATGAACTTTCGGTTAATGATGATGATTACTGGATTCACTATATGAGCCATGAACTCGTGGGGCTTTCGGAAAAGGAACTGGAAGAAAATTATTATGCCCAGGACCCGGAATTACGGGAAGTTCTTGAGGTGATATACAAGGGGACCTGATGTTTAAACGGAACGGATTTTTTCTGCTTTTTGGCATGGGCCTGTTTTTTCTGTCTGCCGCGTTTTTGCCCGCGCAGGCCCCTTTACCGGGAAGCGGTATTCTGACCAATGCCCGGGACGGGGGTTACGGAGGACCGCAAAAATTCTGGTTTTCCGTTCCGCAGGGGGAGCGGCTTCGTGTTTTGGTGAATGCGCTTGAGCGGTACCGCGGGGAAAGCGCCGCCGCTATCGATCTGGACGTTCCTGCGGGCGAAGAACTGGATTTTCGTATTACCGCCGAACGGTACTCGCCGCCGCCGGATAACCGGATTCTGGAGACCCGTTCTTTTTTAATTACGATTGATAAAAAGCCCCCGCCGCCTCCTGATGTAAAAATAAAAACGGTAGCGGGGGGCCGTATTGTCCTTGTCTCCGAGGCAGGGCAGGGGGTAAAAGTCCAGGCCTGTGTGGATACCGGCGCGGCGCCGGTTTTTGTGCCCGATCTTGCTTCATCCCCTGCCTTTGCCCCCGGCGCCTTTTCCGCCATAGTCTGGGCTGTTGATTCTGCGGGAAACGCCTCTGCTCCGGTGACGCGTTCCTTTGATTTTCCCGGCGTCAGGGTGGAAAACCCCGCTCCGGGCCGCTGGGCAAATCCCCAGCGGCTGATCATTTCCGGCGCGCAGGGAAAGGATGTTTTCTGGACCGCCGACGGCAGCGATCCTGCGGGGGAAAACGGGATACGGTATACCGTTCCTGCGCTTATCGAAAGAACCGGGGAGGTAACGCTCCGCATAGCGTACCGTGACGCCGGCGGCTATGTTCAGGAAGAAAAAATCAATTACCGGGTCGAAGGTCGGCAAACTGCGTATGAGCGTTATTCGGATCCTGCCAATCTGCAATCGTTATTTGAGCCATTGCGTGTTCTGGAAGGGCGGGAGATCCGGGAAAATACCGCAATCGCATTGCCGGAAAACGTATTCTGGTCTGTCGGCGGCCTCCCCCGTGATTTACGGGGCAGGGCAACAGTGTCCGGGGGCAACGGCCTTGTGCTCCGTCCCGTCCCCGCTGCAAGAAGGATCGTTGCACTTCATTTATCGCAGGAACACCCGGCAGGGACTGCCGGTGAAAGCATACTATACCGGTTTGTTTTTACCCTGAACGGCATAGGAACTGAGATGGTTCCGGAAAAGGCCGGCGCAGATTCAGGTGAGCGGACCGTGGATAATATTTTTTATACCGAAGGGGGCGCTCCCGCTCCGGGAGAGGAAGCGGGAAATCCCCGAATCGTACAGACAGGCCGGAGCCGGGTAGTGGTTTTTTCATCTGCCGGCGGTATTGTCCGTTATATCTGGAACAGCGCCGCTGTGTGGAGTACGGGAAATATTCCTGCCTGCATAGCCGCCGAAGGGGGAACGCTCCGGTGGATCATCGATCAGGGGGACAGCATACGCGGTCCTTTTACCGCCGCCATTCCTCCGATGCCGGCGCGGACAAAACCGGCCGATCCTGCGCAGGGCCGGTATGCCTGGCGGTACGCTTCGATCCAAAACAGAAATCCGTTTGAAAAAGCTCCTTTGGGGGAGGAATGGCGCTATGTTTCTGAACTGACGGCAAATAAACAAAGCGGCGCAGAAAAGCAATTCCTTGACGCCTGTGACGGCGAAGATATTGAATGGCGTTTTATTTCTGCAAACGGGGAAAGCCTTGCAACATGGCGGACAGATCGCCTTCTTCCCCTGCCGCCGGTTTTAAGCGCGCCCTCTGAAGCTTCATGGCAAAGAGGCCCGGTTCGGGTTTCTGCAGAAAGCAGGGAAGGTGATGAGGACGCACAGCTTGTCACTGCCGCCCGCCTCCGCTATGCCTCAGGGATGGTGCAGGCGGTACAGGAGAAGGGGCCTCTGTTCCTTGCTTCAGGCAATGGCGAATATGCCGAAGTTCATCTTGAAGCGTGGCTTGAAGATTCTGCGGGAAACAAGGGTCCGCCTGCAATTCGTAATTTTATCCTGGACCCGCTTACCGTATACGTTTCGGCTTCCGGAACTCCGGGTCAAGCTGCCGATCTTCTTTCTGACGAGGGCAGCCGGGACAAGCCGTTCTCATCGCTTGAAGCGGCTATTGAATTTGCTGTTCGTGCGGGGCGGAAAAATATTTATTGCTCAGGCGCCCTTCAACTGCGAAAAAGCATCACATTCTCCGGCGATTTTTGTATCGACGGCTCTTTTACTGAAAAATGGGAGCGCGGAAAGGGCCGTGGAGCTATTGCGGTACTGCCCGGCGTTACGCTGACGGCGCAGAAGGGAACGCTGACCCTGCGCTCACTGAATTTGGAACGGCGGCAGGACGGCGCTCCCCTTGTGCAGGTACAGCAGGGAGCACATCTGGAAATAGAAAATTCATATATAACCCTTGCAGGGCCTTTTCTTGGCGCCGAAGGGGCGGTATGCGCTGTCAGGGACAGCCGGATAATTTCCCTCATGACCACCGACAGGAGAATCCCCGCGGCGCAGGTTCGTAATTCTCACCTCAGTATGGTCAAAACAAAAACGCAGCTTGAAGGGGGGAACGGTCTAATTCTTGAGATGTCAGGCGGCGTTCTGGAAATAACCGAATCGGAATTCAATCTGGATTGCCTGCGGACCGGCACAGTGTTCAGCCTTACCGGAGTCGATGCAGACTTCAACAATATAAAAGTTTCTGCCGCCGCGGGGGATTATTGTTCCGGCCTTGAAATACGCAGGTCAAAGCTTACCATGAACGGCGGCTCTTTTTCCGTCAGTGCCCGGGATGCCGCTGCCGTCATTACCGACGCCGTTGAAAGTATTTATATCGGAAGTTCATTTGCCCTGAAAACTTCCTTTGCCGCAAAAGCGTTTACCATACGGAACACATTCCCCCATTTTACCCGGTGTACGTTTATTTCTTCGGGAACCAGCCGCAGATCGGAGGTTTTTTCCGCCGCACAGCTTGTCCCCCCCGCGCTTATCATCGCGGAAAATGTATTCCAGGGATTCACCTATATTCTGGGTGACGCCTGGCCCATAGAAAGCCTTGCCGGTTTTAACCGCCGCTTTGCCCCGCCAAACCGGCCAAATATACAAAAAGCCAGACAATGATTTGTGGATTGGATGAAGCGGGCAGGGGACCTCTTGCCGGTCCCGTCTGCGCCGCCGCCGTTATACTGCCGGTTTCTTTTCCGCGTGAAATACTGAACGATTCAAAAAAACTCACTGCAGCAAAAAGGGAACATGCACGCAGCATAATCTGCACACAGGCGGCGGCCTGGGGCATAGGCTGGGCATCGCCTGCCGAAATAGACACCATCAATATACTGCAGGCAAGCCTGCTTGCAATGCAGCGGGCTTTTGAAGATTTGACTATACGCTATCCTGCAGAAGCGGTTAAAGAAGGCCTTGCCGCTATTGTCGACGGCCTTTTTTCCCCGGACATTCCCATCGCCTGTACTCCCATGGTCAAAGCCGACGCCCGGGTTCCCGAGGTTATGGCAGCTTCAATTCTTGCAAAAACCGCCCGTGACTGTATGATGCGGTGCTATTCCTGGCTGTACCCTGAATACGGCTATGAACAGCATAAAGGCTACCCCACCAAAGCCCACCGCGAAGCAGTCCTCAAATACGGCCCTTCGCCGATTCAGCGGGTGACTTTCAGGGTGAAATAAAGAAGATCAACCGCGGAGCACACAGAGAAAACACAGAGCCTCGAATTTAAGATGTATTTCTTCACTCTGCGTCCTCTGCGGTTCCCCTCCGTGATCTCTGCGGTTGATTTTTTACTCTTTGTGTTTCCGTACCACAACACGCTTGCCGGATTTTCCGTAGTCATCCCTGCCTTCGCTCTTACCCTGATGTGAAGCGCCGCCGCGTTTTACGGTACTGCCCTGTGCAGCGGAAGGCGCGGCTTCACGTTTTTTCCACCGGCCTTTTCCTGCGGCCGGGGAAGGACCGTTTTCCCTTGGCTTACTGCGGCCTTCACTGCGCGTTTCACCGGTTTTACGTTTTTCTTTGACGGCTTTTTCCAGGACCCGCAGGGATTCATCAAAACCTTTTAAAAATTCGCCCAGGTCATCGGCAAAAAGAATAATCGACTGCCGTTCAAAACCGCCTGTGATCTGGTTTTTGCTTTCAACAACATTGAGGTACAGATCCCCCATGCGGTTTTCTTTGACATTGAAAAAATACGTCCTGTTTTGCAGCAACACCTTTGTTGAAAAAATCTCGCCCCGTATACCCACGTTCCGCTCCTTTATCCATTACTTAGCTATTACTGCCAATGTGTGGAGAACACGGATCCCCGTGTTCTCCTTAATGATTCAATCAATAAAATTGATTGAATCATCAGCTTCCACAACCATACGGCGCTGCCATTCTATTAAGTCTTTTTCGATACGTTTATCGGAACCTTCCGCGTCCGCCATGATACGGAACACCGGCTCGGTGGCGGACCCCCGCATCCATATTGACGCCGCCGGATACCCGGAATTTTTTAAAAAATTTATTTTGAGCCCGCCGCGGCCGGCGTCGCCAAAACGGGTAATACCCCGCCGTTCTTCGGCGCCGTTATAGGCGGCAGCTTCCCAGCCCGTTACCTCGTAATGGGATTTTATCCTGTCTTTGCGTTCTTCCCAATCCCGGAGGAATATTTCCTGATAGCGGTTTTTTAAGGCGCCGTGATCGGCGCTTTTAATCTGAAGCAGGGCTTCGGGAGAATAGGCGCCGGTAGTGACAAAGGCGGGGAGGCTGGCAATAATATCTGAAAGAGTAAAATCGGGATGGTAGATTTCCGCCTGGCCGGAAAGATCGCACCACAGTTCAAAGAGGCCGCGGCGGCCATCGACACTCCGTATCGTTAATAATTTGACCAGTGCAAACACCGTATCCAGCGGGTCGCGTACGGCGGAAGGGTGGGTGATCGTTCCGCCTGCCGATCCCTCTCCAAGGATGCGTACGGTATACCCCTTTTCCCTGAGTTTACGGGCAAGGCCGACGACATTTGCTTCACCCACTTCGGCGCGGAAAACCGAAACGTCAAAGGCCCGGGCGATCCGGTCTATGCGCATCGAGGTAGGATCATTTACCGCGATGGCCGCTTTGGTAAGGGCGTTGCCTTTGTTGTCATAGGCAAGCTCCCCGGTCCAAACGAGGTGGGCAAGTTCTGCCATACAGGCAAGGGCAAAAACTTCCTGGGCTTCAAGGCTTCGTCCCCGTTTTTCTCCTTCGTCCCACACAACCAAATTTCCGCGGTCGCCGTCACAGTCAGGCACGTATCCAAGTAAAAAAGAAGGATCCTCAGCGTGGAGCTTTTCAAGAAAGATGCGGCAGGGTTCAAGAGAATCGCCTTCGGGAACAATGCGGTGGGCAATCTCACCGGAGCGGTCATTGATGGCGCGCAAAGAAATCCCCAAACCGGAAAAGAATTTCCGGTCAATGGAAAGGGTGCGGGCGGAACCGTTAAAGTCGGCGGCAATTCCCAGTTTTTTTTGTGTAAGGCCGGAACGGATCGCGTCACGTACACCGGCGTTACTGCCGTACACCACCGCGGCGGTAAAATCAAAATAAGCGGAAAGCGCTTCGGTTTTTACCGCCGCAGAATTCTCGTATACTTTTTTGGCTTTTTCAGGATCGGCTGTTTCAATCAAACTTGAAATCTCCGCGATACGGGCAGGGGAAGCCATACGGGCACGGAATTTTTCGATAATTTTTGCCGTTTCTTCCGCCGGAAGAACCCCGCCGTCGGTAAGGCCGAATTTAAATCCGTTATAGCCTGCAGGGTTGTGGCTTGCCGAAATGTAGATAAAGCCCGTAGTGGACGCCCCCCGCGCTTCATCCTCCGCAACACCTGAACCGGCGACTTCCGCCAGTGTAAAACTGCGGGCATAGGCCATTATCTCAGGAGATGCGGAAACCGAAACAAAGCGGACCGTACAGCCTGAGGACAGGAGGACGCGTATTACCACATCGGCAATTGCTTTTCCCGTGGGCCGGGTATCGGTCCCGACGATGGCAAGCGGCGCCGGTCCGGGAGAAGTTTCTTTTAAATATGCCGCAAAAACCGCCGCCGCTCCCGCTGCGATTAAAAGATGGGCGTCAGAAACGGATTCAGTGGTATCCTCTCCGTCACCGCTTTCGGCAAAAATCCCCCGCCAGCCGGATGCGGAAAGTATCATCCCGTTAAGGGCTTTATCCAGTATTTTTTCCCGAATTTCGGGTTTTTCATCTTTAAAAAGCATGGGAAAGTAGTATATCCTGTACCGGTATCTTTTGCTAGACTTGATAAGAAATGCAATTGACATTTTAATGTCGCTTATTATACTTATGGGTAAAGTAGGAATTGATTTTTTCTGACAAAAATAGTATAATATAAATAGTGGAGATAAATATGGCAGAACGGCGAGTATATGTTGATTATAACGCGACTACCCCTATTAAACCTGCGGTAAAGGCCGCCATGATAGCGGATTTGGATATCTACGGAAATGCCTCCAGCATGCACGCCGACGGCCGGCTTGCCCATGCGCGGGTGGAAGAAAGCCGCCGCGCCGTGGGGAAACTGCTTGGCGCTCCGTCTGAATGCATCATTTTTACGTCCGGCGGGTCAGAATCAAACAATACCGTGTTCCAGACCATGCGCCGCCTGGCTTCGGATCAGAATGGAACTCCCTTAAAAGATGGGCGGAATGAGTTTATCACCACCGCCGTTGAACATCCATGCGTGCTCAATTCTGCCAGTTACCTTAAAAGCCTCGGTTTCAAGGTGACGTTTCTTCCGGTGGATGAATACGGAAAAATCAGAATTGCCGACCTTAAAAACGCGTTAAGCGAAAAGACCCTGTTTGTTTCGGTGATGATGGCCAATAACGAAATTGGCACGATTCAGGATATAAAAGAAATCTCCCGCCTGGTAAAAGCGGCGGGGGCATGGATGCACACCGATGCGGTGCAGGCCGTCGGGAAAGTTCCGGTCAACGTTGAAGATTTAGGCGTCGATTACCTTACCATGTCGGCCCATAAAATCTACGGGCCCAAGGGAATTGGAGCCCTGTATTTCCGCAAGGGCGCCCCTCTGTACCCGCTTATTCACGGCGGCCACCAGGAAGACGGGTTCCGTGCGGGAACGTATAATAACCTCGGAATCCTTGGCTTTGGGAAGGCCGCGGAAATCGCCGTGGGCGAAGTGGAGGAATACGGCAGGGAGCTTTCGGCCCTGCGTGACCGGCTCCGGGAAGGCCTCCTTTCCGCGATACCCAATATCAAAATCAACGGGCATCCTGTCGATACCCTTCCCAATACGTTAAATGTTTCGTTTCCCGGCGCGGAAGGGGAGGCGATACTTCTTTCGATGGATATCATGGGTATTGAAGCGTCCACCGGTTCCGCCTGCGCCTCGGGCAGCCTTGAACCTTCCCATGTGCTCATGGCAACCGGGGTGGAGGCGGAATTGGCCCACGGTTCGATCCGTTTCAGTTTGGGATGGGGGATAACAAACGACGATGTTGAATACATCATTGAAACCGTACCGCCCATCATCGCGCGTCTCAGGTCCATGTCAACCTTAACCAGTTGATTAGGAGTTAATAGGAGTTTTGCTGACCTGTGGTCAGCTTCGATTTGACTGCGCGGTCTTCACCGCGCTAATTAGGAGTTGTTATGTCAGATTGGCTTTATTCAGATACAGTAAAAGATCATTTTACCAATCCCCGTAATGTGCTTATGGAAGATGAATCGGTTTTTCCCGCCGACGGCCGCGGACAGACGGGAAATATCAAATGCGGCGATCAAATGCTGATGCTGCTCAAAATTAAAGATGATATTATCACCGATGTACGGTGGAAGACCTACGGCTGCGCCAGCGCCATCGCTTCAACAAGTATGCTTTCCGAAATCATCAAGGGGATGAACATACGGGATGCGTACAATGTACGGCCCGAGGACCTCGTGGAAAAACTCGGGGGCCTGCCCGATTACAAGATCCACTGTTCGGTTTTGGGTGACAAGGCCCTGCGTACCGCGATTGACGACTACCTTGCCAAAACAGGCAGGGCCGGTATGCTCAAAGAGGCTGCCACCGAAATCTGCCATTGTCTTGGAATCACCGACAAGGACATCGAAAACGCCTTTCATAACGGCGCCCGCACTTGGGAGGACCTGCAGCAGGCCACCAAGATCGGCACGGTCTGCGGCGGCTGTAAGGACAAGGCCCTGGAACTGCTCCACGAGTTTGCCCATATTTACGGGATGTGAGCGGAAAACTCAGGATTTTAACCGCAGAAAGGGATAAGGGCGCCTCTAAAACCCGGTTAGTTTTTACGGCGCCCCTGCATTTGCTCAGTCTTTAGACTACGCAAATGCGGTGGACTAAAGTCCGATTCAAGCTCAGATTCCCATAATTTTTATTTTTGGTTATAGTCCCTTGCTTTGCTGAGACAGTCTTTGCACAAAATGTATTTCTTTGACCGTAATTTTTTCCCGCATCGCGGACACCGGTTTTCATCTTTGCGTTCAGCGTATCGTTCCCGTCTCTGCGCGTTAATCTCATCCTTATGGTTTTCAAGAAACCGCTGCT
>JAISJS010000375.1 GCA_031261385.1 Treponema sp. | reverse complement strand
AATTTGCAGCAGTCCCATTATACCAAACCCCTCGCCCTCAATACCCAGGAACTGCTCCCCTATACCGAGGACGAACGGGAAAATATTTCCATATATGAACAGCTCAATTCGGCGGTGGTAAACATCACTACCGAAATCGTGGCAATTAACTGGTTTCTGGAACCGGTACCCCAGGAAGGCGGATCGGGATCGGGATCGATTATCGATACCCGGGGCTATGTGCTCACCAATAACCACGTCATTGAAAAAGCGTATAAGATTTTTATCAATCTGGCGGATGGGAACCAGTTTGAGGGAACCGTGATCGGCGCCGACCCGGAAAATGATATTGCCGTATTAAAGTTTGATCCTCCCCGGGGAGCGGATCTCCATACCGTGCCATTTGGCGATTCCGGCAGCCTCAAGGTAGGACAAAAGGTGCTGGCTATAGGGAACCCCTTTGGATTTGAGCGGACCTTGACGGTAGGCATAGTCTCCGGCCTTGGCCGGCCAATCCAAACCTCCTCAAAGCATATCATCCAGGACATGATCCAGACCGATGCGTCAATCAATCCCGGCAATTCCGGCGGCCCCCTGCTTGATACCAAAGGTCGGCTCATCGGCATGAACACGCTTATCAGATCCCCCTCGGGAGCTTCCGCAGGCGTCGGCTTTGCCATCCCGGTGAACACCGCCAAACGGGTGGTGGCGGAACTGATTCAATACGGAAAGGTCAGGCGCGGCTGGATTGACGCCTCGGTGGTACAAATATTCCCTGAATTGGTTCGTTATGCAAAACTCCCCGTAGACTCAGGCCTGCTGGTTTCCCGGACCAAAAAGTCAGGTTTCGGTGAAAAAGCAGGCCTCCGCCAGGGAAGTGAAGCGGTACGGTACGGTTCCAGTGTAATTTACCTTGGCGGAGACATTATCACCTCGGTTGACGGTATGAAGACGAAAACCCTCGCGGACCTGTACTCCGCCCTTGAAGACAACAAGCCCGGCGAGAAAGTCGCCGTTGAAGTGCTCCGGGGAGACCAGCAGGTCAAGCTGGAAATTGTTCTGGCTGACCGCGAGGAAACGCTGAATCAATAAATAATCCCAATCCCCACCCCGCCGAAGCCGCCGGTATATGCGCCGCGGAACCATGCGCCTCCCAAAAGCGAGAAAACCAGGCTTGAGGGCGGCGGATAGAATTTTATTTCCCCGCCTATTTTTAAAATTATACGATCTCCGGGTGAACTAAACCGGTTATCGGTATTGGGGGAAAAATCGAACTCCGGGCGAAGGGAAAGGCCCGCGGTAAAATGAGAAGCCTGATAGAGGGCGCCGGCGGAAAGGAGCAGGCGGGGAACAGGGTCAGAAGGACCTATCCACCGTATTGCGGGGCTAAAAAGCGCCGTAATGGCATTGAAACGCCATGACAGGGGGAGGTATAGAACAGCGCCCCTGCCGGGGCTTAAAGGGGCTTCCCCGCCGCTGCCTGCCCAGGCAAAGGAAAAACCCGCCGCCATGGAGAGGGGAAGGTCTGCTTCCCCGTGGAGAAAGACCCACTTTACCGCACCGGAGATACCCCACGCCGCTTCGCCGCCGAATTTGGGCGACGCATTTAACACGGCGGAAGTTTCAAGGGTATCGAGGAGGGAAAAACGCAGGCCCGCCGCAAAGGGCAGACCGGTAAAAGGCCGCTCGGCAGGCTCAAAGGCGGAAACCTTGCCGAAAAGAAGCCCTGCCTCAATCTGAAAAGAACCGCGGGGCAGGACTGCGGGGACCGGCACAAACATCAGCCCGGAAATTCCCCCGGAAAGGGAAAGCGGATAAATATTGATCGAGGCGTCTATTTCTGTTTCAAGGCTGATGATCCTCCGCACCGGCGGAGCATCATCGTTAAAAGAAGATTCCGCCTCAATGTATGCGGTATAGATTCCTTCGGGAAGGGGATTCCCGTCTGACCCTCTGCCCTTCCATTCCACCGACTGTGACCAGGTTTCAAAGGCGCCCAGCTCAGCCGCATACACAGGACGCCCGGCGCTGTTCCGTACGGTAAGGGTTCCCGTACCGGGGGCGGAAACTTCAAAACGGAATTCCGTAGTACCGAGCGCCCCTGAATTACCGGGGTTAAAGCGGGAGCGGCTTACCGTTGGTTTCCCGATGTTGAAAACGGCGGGGGAAAGATAAATGTCCGCAGTTTGCACCCGGTTTTCCCTGACATACACCGTTACCGCGGCATCCTCCCAGCCAAAGGCCCGCACCTGAATGGTCCGAAATCCCACAGGCAGGGTTAAAAGCGTTCCCGGGGCAATTGCTGCCTGGGTCAGGGTCTCACCCCCGACGATAACCAGGGGGGTAAAAAGATACTTGCCGGTGGTAACCGGATCGGCAAAAGCCGCCCCGGAAGCATCATCGGCGCTTTCGGGGACGACGGGCCTGATATTGAGCAGAACCTGGCCTTCGGCCTCATCCATCACAAGGGAAACCACCAAACGGCTCCGTACCGGCAGGGTAATTTTAAGGCGGCGATCCTTATACCCGTCTTTCACAAGCCGGAGGGAGTATTCGCCGCTTCCCAGGGTACTTATCGAAAGGGGGGTTTGTCCCCGTTCAACGCCGTCGATAAAAACCCGCGCCCCGGCGGGCCTGGTGCGGATCAAAAGGCCCCTGCCTTCAACTTCCTCGATGGAATCCCCGGTGATGTCACTCACATTCTGCGCAAAAAGTGAGAGCGGAAAAATCATCAAAAAAAGAAAAAGAAATTTGAACCGCATACTCCTATGATCCTATATGGGAAGCGTGTATGCAAGCCCTGAATTGTCCAATCTGCCGCTTTGGGAATAACTGAACCAGGCGGTTTCGGAAAAAATCAGATGATCCAGAAAATGGATCCCGAGTATATCTGCTGCGGCTTTCAGGCGGAAGGTGATTTCATCATCCTCGCCGGAGGGCTGAACCTGGCCTGAAGGGTGATTATGGGCCACGACAACCGCCGCCGCCCGGTCAAGGATAACGTCGGCAAAAACCTCGCGGGGGTGGACGATGGTCTGGTTCACCAGGCCGATGGTAACCACCCGCACCGCCAGCACCTCGTGGGCGCCGTTCAGGGAAAGGCAGATAAACCGCTCCTGTTTCCGGTCGGCGTTGTGCCTGACCAGGGTGAAAATATCCTGGGGGAGCTTGATCATCACCCCCGACGCCCCCCAGCGCCGCCTGCCAAACTCCAGCATGGCTGCCACGGCGCAGGCCTTGGACAGCCCCAGCCCCGCAATCCCGGAAAGCTCCTTCACCGAAGGAATTCCCTTGTTCCGGTCAAGCTGTTCCAGCAGTTCCTGCGCCAAAACCATAACATTTTTGCCCTTTACCCCTGTGTTCAGAAGGATAGCCAGCAATTCATGGTCCTGCAGGGCCGCAGGTCCCGTGCGCAGGAGCCGTTCCCGGGGCCGATCCTCCTGCGAAAGGGTTTTAAAGCTCCAGGCAGGCGCTCTTTTACCCGCTGAATCTTCTACCGTATAAAAAGTGTTTTTCATACCCCCTATATGGCACCGTCCTGAAACCTGCTTCAGTGATTTTGAAAAAAAATTAAATATTTCTCCGCATAATTACATCCGATAATAGGATATGAACGATTTCTTTGCCCCTGCCGGCCGTATTCAGACGGTTTTTGTAAGCGCCGCACTTTTATTCGCCGTGCTGTTCGCCTCCTGTTCCAGCCTCAGAACCACACGGGAAATGCCGGCGGAAACGTCGGCGGAAACGCCGGTGGAAACGCCCCCGGAACAGCCTGCCCCCGCCGCGCCTGAGTTGATCATGGGGAAGGGGCTTGTGAATGGAAAGAAACTTGCCCGGTTTTTGACGGCCCAAAACCCGGCCGCAGACAGGGCTTTTGCCGGAGATTTAGCCGGTTTTTATATTGAAGAAGCCGCCGCCGAAGGGGTCAATCATGATGTGGCCTTTGCCCAGATGTGCCTTGAAACCGGCTGCCTCCGTTTCGGCGGCCTTGTTACCCCGGACATGAACAATTTCTGCGGGCTCGGCTCCACCGGGCCGGGCCATCCGGGGGAAATTTTTGACGACCCCCGCACCGGCGTCCGCGCCCACATCCAGCACCTCAAAGCCTACGCTACAACGGAACCGCTCCGCCAGCCATTGGTTGATCCCCGGTACCGTTATGTCCGCTATGGCTCCTCCCCCGAAATTGGCGGGCTGGCGGGAACCTGGGCGGCGGATACCGCGTATGCGGAAAAGATCCGCGCAATCCTGCAGCGGCTGTATCAATCAAGCTTCTTTTAACTCGCTCCCGCGATAGCCGCTTCCAGTTCCGCAATAGCGGTATGTATCGTTCCCGTATCCTTGCTGTTAAGCGCTTTTTTTGCTTTCTTGATCGGCTCCTTGAATGTTTCCCGGTATTTTTTAAATTTCTCCTTGTCCTTGTTTTTAATCGTTTCCCGCTCAAGTTCTTCCGCCCGCATGATCAGTGTTTGCAGCTTCCCGTGAACTTCCTGGTCTTTGCGGAATTGCGCGTCCTCTGCCGCGTATTGCTCTGCGTCATGTTTGGCCGCCTGTATTTCAGCATCGCTCATGTTGGACGATGCTTCAATGGTAATTTCTTGGGCCTTTCCGGTTTTAAGATCTTTTGCACTCACATTGACGATACCGTTGGCGTCGATGGTAAAGGTAACTTCAATTTGCGGAACCCCTGCCATAGCCCGCTGTATACCTTTGAGGCGGAATTTTCCAAGCGATTTATTCTGGCTTGAACGGGGACGCTCCCCCTGTAAAATATTTATTTCCACCGAAGGCTGGAACGGAGCGGCCGTCGTAAAAATCTGACTCTTGGAAATGGGAATCGTCGTATTGCGTTCAATAACATGGGTACACATACCTCCCACGGTTTCTATGCCCAGGGACAGCGGCGTAACATCAAGGAGCAGCAGGCCGGTCACTTCCCCGATAAGCACGCCTGCCTGCAGGGCGGCGCCAACCGCCACACATTCATCGGGGTTGATACCCTTAAAGCCCGGCTTTCCGGTGATGCGCTGTATCGCGTTCTGTACCGCAGGAACCCGGGTAGAACCGCCGACCAGCAGTACCTTGCCTATTTGTTCTGAGGTGACATGGGCGTCTTCCATCGCCTGCCTGACCGGAGTCACCGTCGCTTCCACTAAATGGGCAGTGAGCTTGTCAAATTGCGCGCGTGTAAGTGTGATGTTCATGTGCAGCGGAGAGCCCTTGGACTTGTGGTCCGCTGCTTCACAAAGATAGGGCAGGTTGATTTGGGTTTGTTCGGACGCAGACAGTTCTTTTTTAGCCTGTTCCGCCGCCTCTTTGATACGGAGCATGGCAACCGTTTGATTATGCAGATCGACGCCGGTTTCTTTTTTGAATTCGGCGACAAGATACTCCGTAACGCAGGCGTCAAAATCATCGCCGCCTAAATGGTTGTTCCCCGCAGTGGCGCATACCTCTATAACGCCGTCTTTAATGTCGAGGATGGAAACGTCAAAGGTGCCGCCGCCAAGATCAAAAACAAGGGCTTTCTGGCTTTCCTCTTTATCGATACCGTAGGCAAGAGCCGCCGCGGTGGGTTCATTGATGATACGGCGCACGGTAAGCCCCGCGATTGCCCCTGCGTCTTTGGTAGCCTGCCGCTGGGAATCGGTAAAATAGGCAGGAACGGTAATAACCGCTTCCGACACGGTTTCCCCAAGAAACGCTTCGGCGTCCCGTTTCAGTTTGGCAAGGATCATCGCAGAAATTTCAGGCGGAGAAAAATCCTTATTCCCGATATGTATTTTACGAGATGTTCCCATTTCACGTTTTATCGACCGGACAGTCCTTTCGCTGTTGGTTAGTTCCTGCCGTACCGCAGGCTGCCCGGCCAGCCGCTCACCGTTTTGGGTAAAAGCCACCACCGAGGGAGTTGTCCTTGTCCCTTCCGCATTGGGAATGATAACCGGTTTCCCGCCGTCCATTACCGCGATGCACGAATTCGTTGTTCCCAAATCGATGCCGACTATTCTGCTCATTTATAACCTCACTTTTTCAATCAGGCGCTGTAAAGCGCCTAACATATTCGACAGCAGCAAAGACAGAAAACCTGCGCCAGTATAATATTTAAAATGGAACGCCCCAGGTTTTGCATCCTGAAACCCCTGCCCTCACCAGCTTCCCGGTAGGTAAAACTTCCCTTTTCAAATTGATTCAAGAGCTGCCGGTATTGAACATTACCCGGTTCCATTCTAACCGCTTCACCTGCGTGAGAGAGGGCAGTTACCCGGTTGCCTATTCCGGCATTGGCAATGGCGCTGTAAAAATACCATTCCGCATTTTTATTTGCTATTTTTGATAATACACTTAACGCGTCACGGTAACGGCCGTTTTCAACAAGAAGCCTGACCTGGTTTATTTCAGAATTCCGCTGTCCGCGCTCCTCCCGGAAAAAATCATCAAATCCGGTGAACCAGAATTCAAAACCGCCGTCCGTACCGCCTCCCGGATCATACCCGCCGTATCCGCGGCCTGTGTTTTGTTCCTGCTTGCCATAACTGCCGTCGGCCTGTTCGTAATTTGCGCCGCCGGTCTTCTGTTTTTTTATTTGTTCATAGGCGGCGTTTATTTCTTGCATTTTTTTCTCGGCAATTTTATTGCCGGGATTTATGTCGGGGTGATATTTTTTTGCAAGCTTCCGGTACGCTTTGGTTAATTCTTCATCGGAAACGCCGGGGCTGACTTCCAGTATTGCATACGGATCGGACATAATTATTTCGCTTCCTTTTCTGTGTGAAGTGGATGCCGGTATTTCTGCCAGACCCCGGAATAAAGTACGTTTCGTATAATGCCGCTGTCTTTTTCTATGGGCAGCTTGTCGCAGGCCTCGCTGCACTCGGCCATCATTATGGTCAACAGGATTGTAAAGTCCTGCTGCGTTTGGGCAACCAGCGGGTTATAAAGCTGTTTCTTGATATCGGCTTTTAGATCGTTCACGGCGTCTAAAAGATAGACAAAGCGTCCAAGAGCGGCGCCCATCGCTTTAAGCGGCGCATAATATTCATCTTCCCGAAAGGCGAATATTTCCCCGAGCAATTCCCCAAAACAGTTACTCGGAAGATCGGGGTTAAGTTCATTGGCGTTTTCCATCCTGCCAAGAACAGCCAGTTTTTCTTCAATTGCACTATATTGCCGCGGCCATTTTTTGTGTATTTCAGGAAGATATTTTGCAAGAGCTTCACTTTTATTTTTAGCGGACTTTTTTTTGTCATCCTTCCAGTCATCCAGCGCCTGGTAATATGACAGCACGATATTCATATCTGCCGCATAATCCAGGGCTTCATTTACTACGCAGCGGCGTTTTTTTAAGGGGCGAGTTGGACAGGAACAAGTTCCCTGCTGTTCGGGGAAATTATACAGCGACGAAAGCAGTATCGATAAAAAGGTCATATCATAGCTTAAACAGGCTCGTCCTGTTTTCCCTGCCTTTATCCCCAATACCCTGCAAAGGCCGCAGTACGCTTCATCGTACCGTTTCCGTTCTTCCTTGGAAAGCGCTTTCCGGTTTGCCAGTATATAACCAAACATCCTTCACCCCTCAGGTTTTCTTCATGAATTTGGCGCCGCACTTTTTACAGGTGATCCTGACAGAACCCAAGCCTTTTGGTACCCTGCATCGCTGACCGCAGGATGGGCAGGCGAAGATCCGGTGGGTTCTGCTTACCCGCAGCCGTTCTATAATACCGGTAAAAAAACGAAAAATCCTGGATTTCAGCGCAAAATAGGATTCTGCTTCCCTGACCCTTTTCCCGGTATTTCGTGAAAAGGAGCGGAAGACGCATATAATGACCAGCGCAATGGCAAGCGATGACAATACCGGAAGCTGTATTATAAGGGAAATAACGCAGAGCGCCAGGGCGGTGACCGAAAGAACACGGTTAAGCTCATCCTGGCCGTACCGTCCGTGCATAAAACGTTCCAGTCTGTCTCTCAGCATACGCAAATCCCCTCTTGACCATTATTGTCAATTTCTTTATTGTTAATATATTAACATTATATAAAAACGGCAAGCAAATTTTTAAATATTTTGGGGGAAACGTGGAACAGGATCTGATAGACCATCTGATTCAATCTATTTTCCGGTTCAAACAGATAGAAATGACGTTTCGCGGCATTAAAAAGCCTTCCGCATTTTTAAATTCAGTAGAAATTGCGCCAAACATTTCCATGGCAGAAATCGCCGTCTTAAAGGGCATAGAAAGCCATATTTTTGATTCCGGAAAGCTCACGATTCCCGATTTGCTCTGTATCAGCAGGGCGGCGGTTTCCCAGATGCTGACCGTCATGGAACAAAAAGGCTTTATCACGCGTGATATCAACAAAACCAACCGCCGCAAGCATACGCTTTCCCTCACCGAAAAAGGCCGCACAATTCTTGCAGAACAGAAAGGCAATGTTGAAAACCTGTTTACGGAAATCATTGACCAGTTTGGCGAAAAAGAAACAAAACAGCTTATAAAACTTTCCGGCCGCTTTATGGATATAATTGAGAAGATTAAAATGGAAGTCACGACAGACGCATGAAAAGGAATTTTACCACGAACCACA
>JAISJS010000275.1 GCA_031261385.1 Treponema sp. | reverse complement strand
GACCCCATATACCAGATAAAAATAATTATTCCCCTTAACGTATCGCTTAAGCTCACGCCAATCCAGATACCGTAAAGTCCCAGGCTTGTCCGCGAGAAAATGTATGCAAATACCGGTTTCAATATATTGCAAATGATACTGGTAAGCGATGGCGGGATGGTGCGGCCCATTCCCTTGAAAGCCCCGGCGAAAACCGCTTCCATGGTCATCGGGAGCTGGCAGAAGGCAAGGACCCGCAGATACCACCAGCCAAGGGCGATGAGCGCAGGATCGGGCAGAAACAGGGAGAAAAGTTTTCTCCCCACAGTCACGAGGAACACCGTTGCAAGACTGCCCCATATCAACATCATAATGGCGGATATGCGCACGCCGCGGTGTATACGATCCCATTTTTCTGCCCCGTAATTTTGACCGATAAAGGCTACCAGCGCAGAACCAAAGCCGCCGCCTATGAGCCAGGTAAGGGATTCCAGCTGCGAACCTACTCTGCCGACGGCGACCACATTGGCCCCGAATGAGGCTTCTATCCGGGATGTTACCATCGAAAGGAAACAGAAGAAAAGGCTCTCCAGGCTTATCGGGATGGCCCACTTGAAAATTTGGATCAGCTTCTCTTTATCGGGCCGTATTTTGAATGAGAACTTTTCAAAGGGGCGGTCTTTGAAAAAAACAAGCGCCGCAATAAGACAGGCGCTGGATATAACCTGGGCAATAACCGTAGCAATCGCCGCGCCCCGTATCCCCATATCAAGGTACATGATGAAAAACGGATCGAGAAAAACATTTAACACAAGCCCGACCCCGTTCATTATGAAAGGAATACGCGAATTACCTGAAGCGGTAAAAGTTCCGGATACAACCGCCGAAACAAAAACTATAGGCATACCAAAGCCCACGATTGCAAGATAGTCAGCCGCATCTTTGGCAACTACCGTTTCCCTGAATTTGAAAAAACCTATTAATTCATTTTTTAAAAAAATCATTGCAAGGCCGTAGAGCAGACCCAATAGTACCGCAATAAATATTGAGTTTTGGCAAAATGCAAGGGCGCCTTTTTTGTCTCCCCTGCCGAGGGATTGGGACACGCCGATTTCCGCCCCCATCCTCCCGATTAGAATAAAGCCGAAGGACAACCACATATACATGCCCGCCGCCCCCGAAGCGGCAACGGCATCGCTTCCCACCCTGCCGAGCCAAAATGTATCAGTAAGGTTGTAAGCCATCTGCATGAACTGTATGCCCATGATCGGAATTGCAACAAAGAGAAGTTTTTTTATTATCCCGCCTTCGGTCAAGCTGTATTTACTCACAGTCGTATCACTCATTTTTTTTCACTCGTACCTTATTCGACTTCTTCGACTTTGCGGTTTATTTTCCTGCTTTCTTTAAAGTCCCCCCGGCACATGTTTGGGACAAAGCCGAAGTTCCGTATACGTCCTTCCATGCAGAGGCGGCACTCGGCGGCTTCATCTCCGGTGCAGATTTTATTATCATACAGGGCATATAATTTTCGCACCGCTTTTGGCGAAAGGTTCGGCATCACGACATTGGCCCCCGCCATAAGACCCCGTTCCCTGCCTTCCGGCGAAATTGTACCCAGGGCCGTGGTGGCGGGGATGAGGGCGCGGGGCAGCAACAGGCGGGTAAGAGCCACCATTCGCAGGGTCTGCTCAAAACTGCCCTGCGGATATGAGCCGAAGGGAGTTGAAGCCTGCGGAATGAAAGGGCCGATGCCCACCATGTGCGGTTGGAGTTCCTCAATGAAACGGAGATCTTCCAAAAGATTTTCCTGGGTTTGAAAAGGAGTCCCCACCATAAAGCCCGCCCCCACCTGGTAGCCGATATCTTTGAGATCGTAGAGGCACTGCTTACGGTTTTGAAGGCTCATCGAACGCGGATGCATTTTTTGATAATGCTCTTCGTTTGCGGTTTCGTGTCGTAACAGATAACGGTTTGCCCCCGCACGGAAAAACGCTTCGTAACTTTCCCTGCTCCGCTCGCCGATGGAAAGGGTGATGGCGTGATCGGGATATGTTTTACGGATATTCTCGACAATTTCCAAAATCCGCTCATCGGTAAAATACGGATCTTCACCGCCCTGCAAAACAAAAGTCTGGTAGCCGAGCAGATCTCCTACACGGCAGCTATTGAGAATCTGTTCAAGGGTGAGCCGGTATCGTTCAATACTTTGATTTCCCGCACGTATCCCGCAGTAAAAACAATCGTTTTTGCAGTAATTGGTAAACTCGATGAGTCCGCGAAAATATACATCGGTACGGTAATATTCTTCCCGTACCTTCCGCGCCTCTGCAAAAAGTTTTTCTGCAACGCCTGTTTCTTCTGTGGTGATATAATGTAAAAGTTCGGCGTCACTAAAACGGCTAGACATAAAAGTCACGTTCCCCGTTATGACTGATTTTTTCGACATTATTCTGCGTTTTGATGCGAATCTTTTCGTTGGCAATACCCGGAATATTTCTGGCGATAATGGCGGCGGCTTTTTCCTTAAAGGCGGCGTCACCGTAATCCGTGGAATATTCGCAGAGGGTCATCAAAGCATTCGGCAGACAGACATTTTTTATCTGTCCCGATTTTGCCAGCGACATAAAGCGATCCCCGGTTCGGCCGCTCCGGTAGCAGGCGGTACAGAAACTCGGGATATAATCATCGTCCATCAACTCTGTTATTATTTCCGGCGCAGTCCGCTCATCATTGACAAAAAACTGCGGATTGCTTTCCTCATTCCGTTTCCGTTTCGCATAACCGCCGACTTCGGTACTGGAACCGGCGCTTATCTGTGATATTCCCAGCTGGAGAAGTTTTTTCCGCATGGCATGATTTTCGCGGGTAGAAAGTATCATTCCGGTAAAGGGAACCGCAAGGCGGATTATCGCCACAATCCGCTCAAAGGTTTCATCATCAACCAGATGCGGAAATTCGGAAATGTTCATTCCCGCGGCGGGACAAAGACGCGGCACTGAAATCGTATGGAAGCCGACATTGAATTCTTTTTCAAGATGTTCATTGTGGATCATAAGGCCCAGCACTTCAAAATACGGATCGGCAAGGCCGAAAAGCACCCCGCCGCCGACATCATCAATGCCGCCTTGGTGTGCCCGGTCAAATGCGGTCAGGTGATACGCATAATTTTTCTTGGGCCCCGAAACATGCACCTTATCATAAGTGGGCTGGTGATAAGTTTCCTGAAAAAGAATATAGGTGCCAATTCCCACATCATTGAGCTTTTTAAAATTTTCCACCGTGGTAGCGGCGATGTTGACGTTGATCCTGCGTATCGCGCCATTTTCAAATTTCATATCATAAATCGTGTGCATACATTCAAGGATATAGTCGATGGGACACTCCGCATCATGTTCACCCGCTTCCATGGCGATTCGTTTGTGGCCCATCTGTTCAAGAATTTTTACTTCCTCGCGAATCTCGTCCATCGTCAATTTTCGCCTGCCAAATTCGTGACCGCAGTTGTAACTGCAATAGGCGCAGCGGTTTACGCAGTAATCACTCACGTAAAGCGGCGCAAACAAAACAATGCGGTTGCCGTAAATATGGCGCTTGATGTTTCCCGCAATGGAAAAAATACGCCCGATATAGGCGCTGTTTTTTGTTGTAAGAAGGGACGCAATTTCAACGTGATTAAGCCCTTCAAAACGTTCGGCCTTATCCAGTATGCGCTGAATCTCGGCGTCACTTGTGTTTTTTGCGTCTTCCAAAAGCCCTTCTATGTAACCCTGATTGATAAAATTTTCTTCACTCATTTTTTTAGCTCCCCCGAAATGGCAGTCTTTACGGTAACCCCGGCAAGATTTCCAAGTTTTCCCGTAAACGCATTAATCTGATCGATATCACCTCTAAGCGTAAGTGAGATAACGGCGACATCATCGGTATCAAACGGAATCCCCATGCGCCCCTTGATGATCCCCTTGTAGTGTGATGTCACTTCATTGAATTGTTTTTGCCGTTCCTCCGGTTTCTCCAGAATTGCCCCGATTACTGCTATCCTTTCCATATTTCCTCCAAGTTTTTGTAAAAAAACAGTTTTCGCAAGAAAACAAAAAACCCCCAAAGCCATGCTTCAATTTTAAGCGGCTCCGGGGGCAAATAATAAACGCACTAAAACGTCGTAGACGTATTTATTCATGCGGCATTACCCTCAATAGGTCAGAACGAATCTTTACCCGTAAGGAACCTTTATACTATAATAATATCACATCAACAAAGAATTGGCAAGTGAGCCAATTTCAAAATTTCAAGTTTGAAATCACCTCGAGTGCTTTTTTTATTTTTGCAGGATCACCGCCGCACTCTTTTATAATCGCGCTCACCTTGTCATACCCCAGATGCGGCGCATAAGACGCGGCGAAGGCAAACGAAGCGTCAAGCAGGGCGGTGCATTTTTCACTATCCGCTTCGAGGGTTTCAACACACTTTTCCCGGAAAATTTTGACGGCGCGGTTCAGCAAAGAAAGACTTTCCAACAGGCTGTCTGCGATAAGCGGGCAGAATGCGTTAAGCTCAAACTCGCCGTGAGAGGCCGCGATGGTGACGGCATAATCGTTAGCCATCACCTTGATTGCGGTTTGTATCACCATCTCCGGAATAACCGGGTTCACCTTGCCGGGCATGATCGTACTTCCCGCCTGCATGGCCGCCAGCTTCAGCTCCCCAATGCCGCCGTGCGGACCGGAATTCATCAACCGGAAATCATTGGCAATTTTCATAAGGTTTACCGCCAACGCTTTTAAAAGCCCCGAAACTTCAACAAAAACATCGTTATTCTGGGTGATGTCCATCGGATATTCTGCGGCGGCGAGCCCGATGCCGCTAAGCTCACGCAGTTCTTCGATTACCATAAAGCGATATTTTTTTTCCGCATTGCCGGAAAGCCCGACAGCAGTACCGCCCAAGTTTACCTGCCGCAGCCGTTCTTCGGCCTTGTAAAGCCGCCAACGGTCGCGTGCAATAGCCTGGGCATACGCGCCGAATTCTTCGCCAAGGGTGACAGGCACCGCATCCATCAACTCAGTCCTGCCCAATTTTTTAACAGCGGCAAATTCCTGTTCCCTTTTTTGCAGCGCCTCCTGCAGTTCCGCACAGCCGCCGCTCAGTTCCCGCAGCAATTCAATAGAGGCTATCCGCAGCGCCGTGGGGTACACGTCATTGGTTGACTGCCCGCGGTTTACATCATCAAGCGGATGGATTTCACCGTAATCACCCGGTTTTTTCCCGATGACGGTAAGCGCAACGTTTGCTATCACTTCGTTGACATTCATGTTGAGTGAAGTCCCCGCCCCGCCCTGCAGGGCGCCGGTGATAAACGCATCTTCGGCAGCACCTGCGAGGATTTTATCGCATGCGCCAATGATGGCGCTATATTTTTTTGATGTATCCAATGTATCGGGATCATTTGGTTTTTTTGAAGTATCTTTCGAAGTATTTATCGAAGCAAGTTTTTTATACGTAATTGCCGCAGCCTTCTTCACCGTTACCATTGCGCGGATTAAATGCTTATTCACACGCTTATAACCAAGAGAAAAATTTTCAGCGGCGCGGGCGCTCTGTATGCCGTAAAGAGCGTCATCGGGAAGAGTCATTTCACCCAAACTGTCTTTTTCAATCCGCATGATTATTCGCTCCCATCAATTTCCGCAAGAATGTGGGGAAACATGCTGATGCTTCGGCGGAGTATACCCTGGGTATGGGCAATCAGAATACCGTAGTTGGTCATGGGCACATTTTGATCTTCGGCGCAGCGCTGACGGTATTTCATCTCCCGCTCGGTGAGCATACAGCCGCCGCAGTGAACGATGAGTGTATACGGCG
>JAISJS010000135.1 GCA_031261385.1 Treponema sp. | reverse complement strand
TTTTCAGGCAAATTATGCCATCTTATTTCCTGTATTGCCCCTTCAAGCGCACACAATCTATTATAACAGGCCGATGAATCCATATCACGTATTTTTAACCATGCCTTTTTGCTCCCTATATTTTTTAATTCATCAAATGTCTTTACCCCTATTTCATTTAATTGTTTTTCATGTTCTTTTCCAATTTTTATCAAATTTGACTATTCACCCATATTTAACATCTTAGTTTCTTTATATTATCATACTAATAATCTTTAGTCAATATATTTTTATGAATTTCTTATGCGCCACACGGATGCGGCGCATTTCTTTGAAAATTTCAATTTCGCCTAACGTGATTTTACACAGTTTCAATTTCGCATAAAATGTTACTGGTGGCAATCACATTAATCCCCAAACCAAAAACATTTTCGGCAACCGCCGCCCCGGCAGGCAGCGCTTCCCTTACCGTAACCGTGTTCAGAAACTGCATAAGTTCCGGTATCTTCCCCTTGGGGATTTCTCCCGCCGTACGCACCGGCAGAACCGGAACACCGGGAAAGGCAGTACGCACCGTGGTGGTAAGTGACCGTGTCGGATTGGTCATTTCCGTCTCGGCAAAAGCAATGCCCCGCTTGCAGCGGTTCCCGCTCACCGAAAATCCGTCCTGCGTTTTTTCGACAGTCAACCGGCATCCATTAGGGCAACCAATACACAAAATCTTCCTCAACCTTCCACCCTCCACTCTCCACCCTGCGCCACAGGCGCATCTTCCATTATAAATTGTATAACATCCCCTTCACCAAGTCTTAAGTTTTTTAGTTTTAGGGTGATACGTTCCATCTCGGGCGGGCGGAGCTGATTATAGGTCTTGCTGAAAATTTCTTTTTCACCGGCAAAAGCCCGGATCCGCGTTCCGCCGCGTTCCTCCCGTGCACGGAAGAAAATTGTTGTGTCGTCTTCGATGTTGTTGATATTTAACCGCTGGGGAACCAGTGAAAGAAAATCCCTGCCGCCGGAAAGTTTTGCAAAAATTCTTTTACTGGAAATGCCGCTGTTGCTGATATTTTTTTCATCCGTATTTTTTAGGCAGACGGCAAAATCTGCCGCATAACGCCCCGCACATTCTCCGCTTTCGGAAACATAGTCTGCAAGATCATTTACCTGGAGGGCGTTACCGCAGCTAAAGATTCCATCAATCAAAGTCTCGTAATGCTGATCGCAAATTGGGCCGCGCGCGGGATTTTCCAGCGGAACTCCCAGCGATTCGGCAAGTTCATTTTCCGGGATAAGACCCACCGAAAGAATGAGGCCGTCACAGGCTATGCGTTCTGTTGTGCCGGGAATGGGGCGCATCTTTTCATCAACCGATGCTATCTCCACCGCTTCAAGCCGTTCCCTGCCGAAGACACGCGTCACGGTGCGGCTTGTATACAGCGGGATATCAAAATCTTCGAGGCATTGGGCGATGTTGCGTGACAGCCCCGACGGCGTTGGCTTTGCTTCATAAACCCCAATCACTTTGGCGCCTTCCAGCGTAAGCCGCCGGGCCATGATAAGGCCGATGTCGCCTGAGCCGAGTATCACGCATCTCTTGCACGGAAGCTGCCCCAAAATGTTGGTGTAATATTGGGCGGCTCCTGCGGTGATAACTCCCGCAGGGCGGGTGCCGTGAATGGCAATTTGCCGGGCGGTCCGTTCCCGGCATCCGGTAGAAAGGATCAGCGCTCTTGTTTCAACTGTTTCGATCCCCAAAGCTCCGACAAGGGTAAGGCGAAAAAATCCTTCACACTTTTCGATACGGGTGACAAAGGTAAGGAGCTTTACTTCAACAGTGGTTTGGCCGAGCGCTTCAATATCTTTAAAGGCATATTCGGGGCCGCTCAATTTTTCGCCAAAGCGGAGCAGGCCGAAACCGTCGTGGATACACTGTTTGAGTATGCCGCCGAGCCGCGCCTCACGCTCCACAAGCAGCGTCTTTGCCCCTGCCTTGTCTGCCGCGATGGCGGCGGCAAGCCCCGCAGGGCCCCCGCCGATAACGGCTATATCGATCCGGCCGCTCATTGCGCTTCACTCCCGCTGCTGATACTTCCATCAGTATCATTGTTGATTTTGCCTGCCTTGGTTTCGCCGCAAAGGACGTTGCTGCCAAAGCCGCTTTTCAAAACCGCCTCCGGGGCTATTCCTTTTTCCGCGGCAATGAGCTGCACCACCAGCGGCCCGCAAAAACCGCCCTGACAGCGTCCCCCGCCGGACCGTACCCGCCGCTTAACTCCGTCCACGGTGTCGCAGGGCACGGGCCGCCTGAGGCTGTCAAGAATTTCTCCCTTGCTCACTTCCTCGCAGCGGCAGAGAATGATCCCGTAATCGGGATTGGTTTTTATCAGGGCCTGCCGCTCTTCATTGCTCATCGCGGCGGTATGGGGAATTGGCTTTCGTACCGGGTTAAATTTTTCGTTGGGTTTTACCGGTTCACCCGCTGCTGCCAAAAGTTCCACGACAAAGCGGGCCGCATCAATCGAAATGGCGGGGGCCGAGGTAAGACCCGGGGATTGAATGCCCGCGGCGTGAACCAGGTTTACCGTATTTCGTCCCTTGCAGACGACAAAATCTTCTTCGTAAGTGGGGGCCCGTATTCCGGAAAAATAATTGATAATCTGGGACTCGTTGAGCCGCTCGCTGGTATTTTTAAATTTTGAAAAAGTTGCCGCGATGGAAGCGGCTTCCGTAGCAAAATTTTCTTTTTCCGGGGTTTCTACCGCATCGGGGCCGATAAGCAGATTTCCGTGTATGGTTTTGATAACTCCGCCGCCCTTGGTGTGTCCGCTCTGTTTTTTCGCCTCAGCTCCGGCAGCTATTTCAGCAGGGTTTTTGGGCGGCCACATCCTGCTGGCAATGGATTTTACCACCATGGCGGTAAATTTTTTATCCAGAATGGCGTCGGTCCCCTTGCGGGGATGAATCGAATAAAACCGGTCCCCCGCCATATCGGCAATATCTTCGGCAAAAACCCCGGCGGCGTTCACGACGATTTTTGGGTATACCGTTCCCCGGTTGGTCTGCACTTCCGTAATGCGTCCCTCATCAGCTTTTATTCGCAAGGCTTGGGTATCCAAGGAAAGCCGCGCGCCGTTTTCCACGGCATTTTCGCCGTACGCGATGGTCAGCCCATAGGGACATACGATTCCTGCACTCGGGAAGTACAGGGCGCAGCGAATATCTTTTGAAAGACCCGGTTCCCGGCGGTGGAGTTCCTTCGCTCCCAATACCTGCGCGCCGGGAATGCCGAGCCATTTCCAGTAAACAAGGGTCAGGTAGAGCAGGGGCCGCCAGTGGCCGCCGAAACAAAGGTACTGGCCGGGACGTTCAAAATCGACGCCGAGTTCCGCAGTGATTTTATCGTACAGGGCATTGCCGCGGCTGTTGTAATAGTTTTTCCAGCTGCTTTTTTTAAGGTCCAGGCCGGGGTGGATCATGCCGTCGTTGCGGCTTGAGGCGTGCAGGGCCAGATCGTGCTCTTTTTCGATCAACAGGATATCAAGATCATAGCGGGTAAGCTCCCGGGCAATGGCGCAGCCGGTGACCCCGCCGCCTATAACAAGCACATCGGGCGAGAGCCCCGCAAGGGAAGAATCCTGCAAAACGGGCGCCCTTGGACTACGTAAAGCAGCTCCGGTAAATTCGATGTTGTTCACAATACAGCCCGCAGGCCAAATGCCGTCATAACGCCGGTTTTTTTTTGGAGGGCGGACCTGCATTCCCCGGAGATGCGCCGCAAGGGTTCCCGCCCGCACGATATCATCCCAATTATCAGACTGTCCTTCGAGGATAAGGCATCTGTTTTCTTCTTTGACGCTGAAAGCGCCGCCGAATTCTTTTTTTAGTTTTTTTGAAATATCTGCCGTAGACATCATTGTTAATTTAATTATAATCAATAATTAAATAGAATAACAGGTGGAGGATGATAATGAATAAAATCATCTTAAAAAAACAACTTTCTGCGGATGTTTACGAGATGACGGTGGACGCCCCCCTTATTGCGCGGGCGCGGAAGGCGGGGCAGTTTATTATTGTCCAGATTGATACCGATTGGGGGGAGCGGATTCCCCTTACCATAGCCGATGCGGATAATGAAAAGGGAACCGTGACGCTGGTGTTCCAGACGGTGGGGGCTACCACGCACAAACTTGCGGCAAAAGAACCGGGCGATTTCATAGAAAACATTTTGGGCCCCCTCGGGAATCCTACCCACGTGGAAAAGTTCGGAACGGTTGTCTGCGTCGGGGGCGGCATAGGCGTTGCCCCGCTTTTTCCGATTGTCCAGGCGATGAAAGCCGCCGACAACAAGGTCATCGTGATCATCGGCGCCCGTAATAAGGAGCTGGTGATTTTTGAAGACCGTATGCGGAAATATGCCGATGAACTGGTCGTGGTCACCGACGATGGCTCCTACGGCAGAAAAGCTTTGGTCACCGAGCCTTTAAAAGAATTTTGTTCCGGCGTTAAACCTGACATGACCGTCGCCATCGGCCCGCCCATAATGATGAAGTTCTGCGAAAAAGCCACCGCCGAATTTGATGTGCCGATCATGGTTTCCCTGAATACCATTATGATTGACGGTACGGGGATGTGCGGCGGCTGCAGGGTTACCGTCGGCGGTGAAACAAAATTTGTCTGTGTCGATGGTCCCGAATTTGACGGTCACAAAGTTGATTTTGATAATATGATGACACGAATGCGGGCTTTTAAAGACCGTGAGGATATCGATCATCATAACTGTCACATCGGTCTGGGGTTGGCGCCCCATGCCGCAGCAGGAGCGGCAAAATGAAAACCAAAGAAGCGCTTGACACAGAAGCCGCAGTCCTGCTGAAACCTCTGATCGAAAAAAAAGCGCGCGGAGAGAAAATAAGTGCAAAAGAACGGATGGCGCTCCCTGCCCAGGAAATGCCTGTGCAAGACCAAATAGCCCGCGGAAAAAATGTCAGCGAGGTCGCATTGGGCTACGGTGAAAATCAGGCCCGCCTTGAAGCGGAGCGCTGCCTTGGCTGTAAGAACGAGCCCTGCGTTGCAGGCTGTCCGGTAAAAGTTCCCATTCCCCGGTTTTTGGCGGAGATACAAAACGGCAATTTTAAAGCCGCAGTTGATGCCATAAAAGAAACGAATCTGCTCCCCGCAGTCTGCGGCCGTGTCTGTCCCCAGGAAAAACAATGTCAGGAGCAATGTACTCTGGGGAAAAGTCTAAAAAGTACCGAAAAGGCCGTCGCGATAGGCCGGCTTGAACGTTTTGTTGCCGATTGGGAAAGGGAAGC
>JAISJS010000042.1 GCA_031261385.1 Treponema sp. | reverse complement strand
TTTCGGGACCGTATGGGTGTTTTGATTTTTTCATCAACGCTTCCCGCGGGCCTCGCTCTCCTCTTTGGCCTGTGGCTGCCCACGGTTCATCTTTTAATATTTTATTTCGCCGTAATACTGATGAGTTTTAAGCCTCATAATGTCACACAACAGGTAATCACCCGCAAGGAAGATTTGTTGTAATAAAAATTATTTATAAAGGAGAAATTTTATCATGCCGCAATGGTTGGATGATGCAATTTTTTACGAGATTTACCCTCAATCATTTTATGATTCAAACGGGGACGGTATCGGCGATATCGAGGGCATTATTCAAAAGCTTGATTACATTGCCGGACTTGGCTGCAACGCCCTGTGGATCAATCCGTGTTTTGATTCGCCGTTTAAAGACGCGGGGTACGATGTGCGTGATTATAAAAAAGTTGCCCCGCGCTACGGTACCAACGATGATCTGTTCCGGCTTTTTGCGGAAGCCCATAAAAAAAATATTCATGTGCTTTTGGATCTGGTCCCCGGACACACGTCGGAAGAACATGCATGGTTTACCGAAAGCAAAAAGGCAAAGCCCAATGAATTCTGGAACCGGTACATCTGGACGGACAGCTGGTTCAAGCGCCCCGATAATTTAGGCTTCATCGGCGGTGAAGCGGACAGGGATGGCGCCTATATTCTCAATTTTTTTAAATCGCAGCCCGCCCTGAACTACGGCTTTGTAAACCCGAAGGAATCCTGGCAGCTTCCCGTTGATCATCCCGACTGCATCGCCACCCGTGAAGCGCTCAAAGACATCATGCGCTTTTGGCTTAATGGTCCCGCAGGCGAAAATGCCGATGGCAAGGGCGCCGACAGTCCGGTAGGCGCAGGCTGCGACGGTTTCCGTGTGGACATGGCAGACTCCCTTGTAAAATGGGACGATGGAAACAAAAGCGCAACCGGAGCCGTATGGCGAAACATACGTCAAATGCTTGATGCCGAATATCCCGAAGCGGCAATAGTTTCCGAATGGAGTTCCCCCGGTCAGTCCCTTAAGGCGGGCTTTCATGCGGATTTTCTTTTGGACCATGAGGGAAGCGGCTACAAAAGTCTGCTGCGGAATTACAAGGTAGAGCTGACGCCCGGTACCGTTGAACCCCGGGTAGCGCCCGGCAGCGACAACAGTTATTTTAAAAAAGAAGGCGGCGGTGACATTACCCGCTTCCTCGAACAGTATATGCCCTGGTATGAGTCCACCAAAAATGACGGCTACATCAGTTTGATTACCGGTAACCACGATACCCCCCGCGTCAGCGTAAATCTTGATCCTGCGGAACTTGCCCTTGCCTATGCGGTTCTCTTTACCCTGCCGGGAGTTCCGTTTTTGTACTACGGCGACGAAATCGGTATGCGCTATATCAACAATCTGCCGACAAAAGAAGGCGGCTATACCCGCACCGGTTCACGGACGCCGATGCAGTGGACGGCAAACAGTGGTTCCGGCAGGAACATGGGCTTTTCAACGGCCGATGAAAAAAAACTTTATCTGCCGGTTGACCCAAGTCCTGATGCGCCTAACGTAGCATCGCAGGAGCAAAATCCCGCCTCCCTGCTTAACACGGTAAAAGCGATTCTGCGTTTACGCCGCGCCGAACCGGATCTTCAGGCAAAGCCGAATCTGGAAATTTTATTTGCCCAAAAAGGCAGCCGGCTTTTTATCTACCGCCGCGGAGGATTTATCCTTGCGGTAAACCCCGGCGTAGAGAAAGCGGAAGCGGCGATTCAGGCAAACGCGCAGATTGGGGCCAAACCGGTTTATGCGATTGGCGTATGCAGCCTTGAAAACGGTGTCTGCAATATGGCGGGATCAAGTTTCGGGGTATGGCGCGGATGAAAATATTTTATCGCCGCCCTTTTTTTGCCGCAGCGTTTTTAACTGCGGCAGCGTTAATCGCGGCGATATTATTTTCCTGTACGGAACATCCTTCCATCACCAAACAACCCAGCCTGATCGTACATTATTACCGCTACATGGGAGATTATTCCGGATGGAACGTATGGGTGTGGCCGGCTAATGTCTCTGCCGAAGGCGGAGACAATGGTTCAGGGGAAGCAAAAAGTTTTTCCTTTGACACAAACAAAAGGGACGCCGAAGGCTTTGTCACGGCGCACGTGATAATGCCCGATACCTTTAAGGAGTTTGGTATGATTATCAGAAAGAGCGAAAACGGTAACGATTGGGCGGAAAAAGACGGCAATGACGACCGTTTTACCGCCGAAAAAGAAGTATGGCTCAAACAAAATGATCCTGCAATCTATACCGCAAAGCCTGAAACCGCAGAACCGCCGATACTCTTTGCCGTCGCCGATGATCCCAAAATGGTGTCAGTCACCCTTTTAAAAGAGCCGGCTGATTACAGCGTATTCGCCGTTTATGAAGGCGGCAGAAGATTAGCGGGCACATCACAAAAAGCGCCGGTCCCGGAGGAAACTTCAAAAGATATATCCGGCGAAAATTCCTCTGCCACGGAAACCGCTTCTCCGGATCCAGCCGGGAAAAAACCGGCCAATGCGCGGGTGTTAATCTCTTTAGACGAAAAAATTACTGATGTGTCAAAACAGTATGTCGTACGGGACGAAAGCGGCGTCTTCGCCGATCAAACCGTTACGATGCGCAATATCCTGGACAGCTTTTATTATGACGGAAACGATTTGGGACTGAGTTACCGGCCGGACCAAAGCGTCTTTAAGGTCTGGGCTCCCACTGCGGCGGACGTATCCGTTGCCCTGTATGACGACAGCGGAACCTACAATGCCGCAGGAAAGGTAACGGATAATGAAACAGATAACCTTTATAAAATGAAAAAAGATCCCGCCACCGGGGTATGGTCGGCGGCAATCGCCGGGAACCTTGACGGCAAATATTATCTGTACCGGGTGGAGGGTGTCAGTCACCCTAATTGGGCAGCTGATCCGTATGCCACAGCGGTATCGGCAAACGGGCAGCGAATGGCGATTATCAATTTGGAAAGTACCAACCCGCCAAATTGGAAACCGAATTCCAAGCCGCCCTTTTCCAATTGGCAGGACGCCGTTTTGTACGAGCTGCATGTCAGGGATTTTTCTATTGATGAAAACTCCGGTATGCAGCATAAGGGAAAGTTTTTGGCCTTTACCGAGCGCGGCACCAAAAATGGTGTCAGTCATTCCGGCGCAGCCAAAAATGGTGCCAGGCACCTTTTTCCCACCGGAATAGACCATTTGGTAAATCTGGGTATTACCCATGTTCACCTTTTGCCGAGTTTTGATTTTGCTTCCATTAATGAACTTACCGTGGACGATCCTCATTCGGTGGACCCAAAATTTAATTGGGGCTATGATCCACAGAATTATAATGTGCCGGAAGGTTCGTATTCTACCGATCCCGCAAACCCCAGGACGCGGATCACCGAGTTCAAGCAGATGGTCCAGGCCCTGCATGACGCAGGAATCCGGGTGGTGATGGATGTCGTGTACAATCACACGTATCAGACCGGGGCGGGGCCTTTTGATCACCTGGTTCCCGGTTATTATTACCGGACCACGGATACCGGCGCCTACGCAAACGGTTCAGCCTGCGGCAACGAAGTCGCCTCCGAGCGTCCCATGGTGCGGAAATATATCATCGACTCCTGTTTGTACTGGGCAAAGGAGTACAACATAGACGGCTTCCGCTTTGACCTTATGGGGCTTATCGATATACCCACCATGAAGGAGCTTACGGAGAAGGTCAGGTCCGAGGCGGATAGCAGCATACTCATATACGGGGAACCCTGGCAGGCAGGCGGGTCGCCCCTTCCGGCGGAGCTGCAAACCCTCACCGGGACCCAGAAGAATTTGAATGTTGCCGTTTTTAATGATCGAATCCGGACGGCGATAAAGGGGGGCAGCGACGATGCGTCGAAGGGTTTTGTCACCGGAGCGTCTTCACGGGAAGCGGGGATCATCAGGGGTATACAGGGCAGCGTCCACGATTTTACCGGCAGCG
>JAISJS010000398.1 GCA_031261385.1 Treponema sp. | reverse complement strand
GAAGAGCGGCTTCCCCTGTCGGCGGGGGTTTCCATAAAAAAACCCCTTATCGCCCTGGCGGTGATCACCGTCCTGGTTGGGGGGCTCCTGTCGATCTTCGCCTCCGCCTATCCCGACGGGCTTGAGTGGGCCATGGAGAGGACCGCGGGAACCACCGAACTTGAGGCGGAGGGTCCGGCGTTCCGCAGTGCCGGCGCTATCCAGGAGGCCACCGCCTTTATGCCCGACTACGATTTCCCGAACGCCGGGGAGGAAGGTTCCGGCATAGGGACCACCGTGGCGGGCATAGCCGGCGCGGCCATCACCTGTCTCTTAGCGGGGGCGGCGGGGTTTGTCATCCACCGGGTTAAAAGCCGCCGCTCAAAGGCCGCCTGACATGGTTAGCGCGACACAAACGCTGTATACCCTGGAACAGCTTTCGGCGGGGCGGAGCGGGCTCCACCGGCTGCATCCGGGGGTAAAGCTGCTCGCCACCCTGTTTTTCATGGTTACGGTCATTTCCTTTGACCGGTATTCCCTGGGACGGATCGTACCGTTTCTGTTCTATCCCTGTATCCTCATCGCCTGGGGGGATATTCCCCCGGCACTGTTGCTGCGCCGTACCGCCCTGGCCCTGCCCTTCTGCCTCTTTGCGGGAATTTCCAACCTCATTTTTGAACGCGGCGCGGCGGTACACCTGGGAAGCTTTGCGGTCAGTTACGGTCTCCTGTCTTTGGTAACCCTGCTGCTGCGGACCCTGCTCTGTGTGGCGGCGGTGCTGATCCTCATGGCGGTTACGCCCCTGTGCCGGCTTGCCGCCCAATTGCGGCGTTTCCACTGCCCCGCACTTTTTGTCAGTCTCCTGGAGATCAGTTACCGGTATATCGCCGTGCTGATGACCGAAGCATCCTCAATGTATACCGCCTATATTCTGCGGAGCGGCGGTATGAAAGGGATTGAACTGAAACACATGGGAAGTTTTATCGGCCACCTGTTTCTGCGCAGCGCCGACCGGGCCGAACGGGTCTACGCCGCCATGAAGTGCCGGGGTTACGATCTGGACTGCGCCCCTACGCAGCGGAAGCCCTTGAACGCCGCGGACATCACCTTTCTGGTCCTGGTCTGCGGGTTTTGCCTCCTCTTCCGTCTGGCGGATGTTTCTGCTATTCTGGGGGCATGGATACTCCCATCATAGAAGCCCGGTCTGTTTCGGCGGTCTACGGCGGCGGAGGCGGACCGGTTCTGCGGGATGTAACTTTTGCTGTACCGCCGGGGGAACGGGTTGCCCTGGTGGGGGCTAACGGCGCGGGAAAGACCAGCCTGCTGCTTGCCATGGTCGGCATACTGCCTATCACATCGGGCAGCCTTCATATCGGCAGTATTGAGCTTAATGCCGGTCCCCAAGACAAGCGGAAGCTGAAAACACTGCGGGAACAGGTTTCCCTGGTGTTTCAGGACCCCGATGACCAGCTTTTTATGCCCTCTATATATGAAGATCTGGCCTTTGGCCCCCGGAATATGGGCCTTGGCGAAGATGCGGTCCACCACCGGGTCGATGAAGTCCTAACCCGGCTGGGGATCGGCTTCCTCAAAGACCGGTCTCCCCTCAGACTGTCCGGGGGCGAAAAGCGGATGGCCGCCATTGCCGCGTCCCTTACGATGAACCCCCAGGTTATGCTTTTTGACGAACCCACCGCATTTCTCGATCCAAAAGCCCAGCGAAACCTTATGGGGGTACTCCAATCCCTGCCCCACACCCAGCTCATCGCCACCCACGATCTGGCCTTTGCCGCCGTCCTGTGCCCCCGGGTCATTCTGCTCCAACAGGGCGCCGTCTTTGCCCAGGGACCGGCGTCGGAACTGCTGCGGAATGGGGAGTTGATGGAGCAGTGCGGGCTTGAGGCTATATAATGATGGGAACCATGGAGTCAGTGGGGTTGGGAGGAATTTTTTTCAAAACCGCAGTATAAAAATGATTTTCATTATTTCTTTCTTGTTTTTTTCGTTCTATCAACTACTATTTTCTTTTCCACCTGTTCCAGGGACTCTAAAAAATGTTGTTCCACAGGGGTTAAAGCATATTTGGTCCGTTCTTTAAACTTCTGATATTCGTTATCAGCTTTTAACTTTGCATCCTCGGCACGTATACTTCCTGCATGAGCAAGGATTTCTCTTCCGGAGAGTTTCATAAAATCGTCCAGTTTTACTATCCAGTCTTTCATATACATTGGATTATTACTTTTAGCCTGCAATTCAGCATAGTCCAAATACAAGGTAACGATTCGATTTAAAGTATCTATTTCATCCTCCGAAAGATAATTCTTTGCGTATTCGGCATCGTTCTTTTTCGGAAAACTGCCTGACCATGTTGTTAAGCCCATAAAATCTTTATCTCCATTGGCCCTATGGTGAATAATTTCGGCGGCGGTATGACCATGGGCAGAAAAATGCATCTTGTTTTGAATGGGGATCATAGTCGATGCTGGTAGCGTAAATTTCCAATATTTTCCGGTAAAACATCTTTTCCGATGACCGAATGTCCCTGATCCGTTCAAGGAGTTCTTCAAAGTAGTTTCCACCCCCGGATTTTAGCAGCGCATCATTCATGGCAAAGCCTTTCCGCAGATACTCCTTGAGGATACCGCTTGCCCATATTCTAAATTGAGTTCCCCGCAGTGATTTGACCCGGTAACCAACGGAAATGATAACATCAAGGTTATAAAAATTAGTTGGTTTATCAGAATTAGGAAATTGCATTTTTTGCAAATTGCTTTTTTCCTCCAGTTCGCCCTCCTTAAATGTATTCTTAATATGGCGGCTTATAACACTGGTATCCCGTTGAAAAAGATCGGACATTTGTTCCTGGGTCAGCCAGACCGTTTCACCGTCAAAGGTTACTTCGATTTTTGTTAAACCATCATCGGTTTGGTACATGATTAGATTGGAATTTGATGATGGCATTATGGCAGCACTCCCTTTATTCAGTCTTGGTATAATGTAGTGCAAATTGGGCGGAAAACCTACTATCTCCCAAAATGCACAAATTGCATCGTAAAAAGGCAGTTTTTTCATTTGTTTTTCGGCTATTTTAGGGCGGCGCCGCTGAACCCGCAGTACCCTGCGATTTTTCCTGCTTTTTCAGGAGATTTCGTGCCATTTCCAGTAAAAATTCCTGGGTATCGGCGGTTAACCGGTCAAAAATACTCGTTAATTCATTTAAATAGGGCGATGAGGCCCCAAATATTTCACCCTGGCCGGTACGGAGCCACTGTTCATTTACATTAAAGGTCACGCATATCAGCTTGATGTTCTTGTCGATAAGCGCGATTTTACCAAGCTCAATCATCGATAGGGTTGTTTGGGTTAAACCG
>JAISJS010000379.1 GCA_031261385.1 Treponema sp. | reverse complement strand
GTTTTCGCCGTTCTGACGATACAAATCCGCGTTTACCGTATCCGTTTTACCGAGCGTTTCCGTTATCGCCTGTACGATACGTACCGCGTTTTGGGGAGAAGTCCAAACATGTTCATCATAGGCAACCCCCTCTTCTTCCTCAGCTTCCTCCTCCATGCCTTCCACGACTTCTTCTTCCACCACATCAACGGTATCCATCAGTGAAATAATGGTCATATTGTGTGTGTCCATGGATTCCAAAATTCTATTGACCCATTCATCAGACTCGCCGCCTACATAGATAAAAATATCACTGTTTTGAATGGTGATAATATCTTTTGGCGTGGGCTCAAATGAGTGGCTCTCCGATGCAGGCGGCAGGAGCATTGCAAGATTTACCCTGTCTTCGGAAGTCTGCCGGTTTCCGCCTGCAATTGCACGGACAAAATCAGAGGGCGGAAAAATAGTTGCCGTTACCGTAATTTTTCCGTTTTTGTTTTGAGCATTGTCATTTTTCTTTTGTGTACAGCCGGAAACAAAAATCAAAACAGTAATTATGCTTAGTGTGAGTAAAAATACCCGTTTCATAAAATATAACCCTCTCTAATTAGTGCGGTAAAACCGCACGGTTTAATCGAAGCTGACTACTGTCAGCAATTCTCCAATTTATGAAAATTTGGTTTTGCAGAAAAAACATTTTCCCCATAAAAAATAAAATTTAAGGAAATGCTTTTGGAGGAAATTTTCAGGAATTATATTTTATTTTTAATTCAACAAGAGTCAGGGGAATAGTGACAAAAGAGAGACGGCTTTTAATAATAACAAAGGTTTGAAGGATAAGGCCTGCAGCGATGGCAAATATACCAAAACGAGCCAGCCCTTCAAGCAAACTTTGAGCAATTTGTATTTGCAGGCAGACGGAACAATGCTCCCCAATGCAGTCATGGTCAAGATGGGTAAAAACAAAACCTTCCGCAAAAACGGCGGTAAAAACCAGAAATACCGTTAAAGCAATGAGCAGAAGTCTGTTTCGCGGAAACCTAACCATAATAAGTACTATATATCAAAAAAGTATTTTATGCAATAGGGTATTTACTGGTACATGATAATATACGGCCGCGGATTAAGATCGTAAACTTCTTTTGGCGTCAGGAGCGGACTGTCGTAACCCGCGCCGGGGATACCAAGATTGTAAAAAAGTTTAAAGGCTTTGATAGGCATATTTGAAGCTTCGGCATTGAATGCATAAGAAGCCCGTTTCAGATGAGGAGGACCAAAGCCGTCGGCGCAATGTATCAAACGTACCCGGCTAAAATCACTTTCTACCAGCGGGCGGTTTTTTATCATCTGATAATTGAACTGGTGGATCACGAGCATCCGTTCACCCGGTATTTTATTTTCGATAATATAATTTTCCATTATGCGCTGAGCTTCGTTTATTTCGGCGGCGGTGACTGTCCCGATTTCCAGCATCGGTTTGGTTGTCCGCCATTCCGGATCCAGAGCAAGGTGTACATTCGGATAACTCAAATACGGAAGCATACGCTTAAGGGAATTTATCGGATCATAACGGCCTATCTGGTGATCAATAAAAACCAGAATGTCGTGAGCTTCGGCATATTCGATATATTTTTTCAGCACATCTTCACGCAAAATACCGATCTCCCCCTCAGGCCAGCAGGTACCAAAAATAATATAAAATGCCTTGCGTATACCCCTGCCGCCGTTTGCCTCAGCGTACTCCGCCGCCAAATCGGTGAGTTTCTTATCAAGTTCATCTATCGAATAACGCCCGAGAATCCCCATATTTTTTGAAAGAGGATGGCCGTAAAAGGCAATTATATCATTATTAAGAAGTATTGAAGTATGATCTTCGTTTATCCGGGAGATGGCGCTGCGTTCTTCCTGACTGTATACCCAATAGGGCTGGGAGGCTTCTAGGTTATTGAGGGCAGTGATCACATCGGTAAAATAAATATTCGGAAAAAGTTTGATACCGGTTTCCCGCACCAGTTCTGTTTCGCTGCCAAGGGAGGACAGGGTAATTACCTGAGCTTCAGAATTTGGTATAAAGACAAGAGCCGCCGTAAACAATAAACCCAATATATAGCGCCTGCCGGTTATAAAACTACTCAGGCTTAAAAATTGAAAAGACATAGTTCTTAATTATCGGCAAAAAAGGGGGAAAAGATTATATTTTTGACAGTTCCTGTTCAACTTCTTTAAGCCGTTTTGAAAGGTTTGCAATGGTCCGCTCAAGCCTGATTTTTTCTTTTTCAAGTTTAATCGAGGGATCTTCCTCCTCAGCCTTGCCGCGTATCGCCATTTTAACCGTGTCAGGACTTTTCCCCTTAATCAGGGCGGTTTCCGCCGCCTTGCGATCGTCTTCATCGCGGATCGATGCAAGGAAACGCATATTGTCGGGGCCGGTTTCGGGTTTAAGATCATATTCGTACATCTTAATTGCAACCATTGCCGCAGACCGGGGAATACGCAGGCAGCGGTCAACATAATCCTCAAAGCGGACGCCAATGCCGGTACAGAGTTCATGAGCTTTAAGCAGATGCATTCCCATTTCCTTGACGAGGCTGCCGTTTTCTTTAAGAAATTTTTCCCGGATGGTTTCGGTTAATTCAGAAAGTTCCGGGGAACCGGAAAAAACATCCCGGTAGATTTTTTTAGCTTCGGCCTTTTCCAGCAGCGCATGGAATATCGCCCAAAATTCAGAGGTATGGGCTTTGGCGGAAAGAGTCCCGCCCCGAGAACAGGCATGGAGGTGGTGGGCATATTCGTGAATGGCCGTATAGAGCAGAAGGTTTTCATCGGTAGAACCTTTGGTCCCGGCTTCGGGAAAATTCCGGTTGTGGATGATAATTTCCCTGCTCTCCGGTTTATAAAGACCGTTTACCTTGCCGCTTTTCTTCCCCGAAAAAACAAGTGAAAACTCCATTGACGCGTCTTCGATGGCGAGAAGTTTTTCTTTTACCTGATCCTGATTCATACGCCCTCCGGGTCATTATCGATATTATCCTAATTCGCCGATCTTTTCCAGAGCAAGCGTCACGGCGGCGACACAGGCCGTTTCAGTCCGCAGCGCCCGCTCCCCGATGGAGAGCCGCAGGAAACCCGCATTTTCAAGGCTGTCCCGTTCTCCGTCAGACCAGCCGCGCTCGGAACCGATTGCCAACACCATGGGTCCCGGTATGGAACCGAGCCGCGCCATGGCGCCTTCAGGCCGTACATTATCCGCCGCAACAAGCACCGGCGGCTGACAGGCGGCAGCCTTGTCCCAGGGCCGTTCACGCAGCCAATCTTCCAGAGTTGGAAACAGCGATAGTACCGGAATGATTGTATCCCGCGACTGCACCGCCCCTTCGATAAGAGCAGCCTTTGCCCCGCCGTCACTCAGCAAATTCGTATCGCGGTAACTCTTTTCTCCAAGCTCTGTCCCCATTAAGTCGATAGCCGCAACTCCTAAATTGGAAAGATCCCTCAAGAGCCGCCGCAGCTGTATGGGCCGCGGAAAGCCGACGGCAACACGCAGCGGCAGGCGCGGCGGACTGTCCTCAGTCAACCGGAGTGAATACACAATCGATCCCTCAATGTTGATTTTTTCGATACAACCCATTCCCCGCTGTCCGCCAAGAACACCGGCATCAAACGTATCGCCAACTTTTTTATGGAGTACTTTGAGCAGATGAATGGTCCGCTCGTCTCTGCGGGGAATTGGTTTACCAAGTTCATTCGGCTCAAGGAGGATTAGGTTCATATAGTATTTTTATAGCATGCGGAGAAATTAAGCAAGGTGAAAAACAATCTTCCCTTGTGTTTACGGCTTTTTGGTGATATTCTAAATCTTAAACAAGTGTAAAGGAGTATTCGGATTGGCAAAAACCTCAGCAAAGGCCGCAAAAAAAGAAATCACCATGGAGGAAAACCTCTGGAGTACCGCAAATAAACTCCGGGGTTCCGTGGAGCCCGCCGAGTACAAGCATGTCGTATTAAGCCTCTTTTTCCTCAAGTTCGCTAATGACAAATTTGAAACCAAACGCCGTGAGCTCATAAAAGACGGCAAAGAAAAATACCTGGACATGATACCCTTCTACACCAAGGACAATGTCTTTTAC
>JAISJS010000369.1 GCA_031261385.1 Treponema sp. | reverse complement strand
TTGTTTTTGACATAGCCGCTTTTAAAAACTGCGGCTATTATCGAAAGGGCCGCGTCCATCGGACCCACGCCATGTTTCGGTCTGCCTGAAAGATACACGGCAACCACTTCAGGATATGTGACATCATAAGTTTTCCCGACAAGCTGCTTGGCAAGTTCGCCGCCGCCCTCGCCCACCGCCAGCGTTCCCAATGCGCCGTAACGGGTGTGGCTGTCGGAGCCCAGGATCATCTTGCCGCAGCCGGCCATCATTTCGCGATTATACGTATGGATCACGGCGAGGTTCGGCGGGACATAGATACCGCCGTATTTTTTTGCTGCAGCCAGCGCGAACACATGATCGTCTTCGTTGATCGTTCCACCGACTGCGCAAAGACTGTTGTGACAATTGGTCAACACATACGGAATAGGAAAATGATCCATGCCACTGGCGCGGGCAGTCTGAATGATCCCCACATAGGTAATATCGTGGGAAGCCATCGAATCAAATTTTATCTCAAGATTTTTTTCATCGCCGCAGTTGTGGGCTTTTAATATTGAATACGCGATGGTCCCCTGCCGCCCTTCTTCACGGGAAGCTGTTTTGCCCAAGCGCCGCAGTTCGGCCTGCCCTGCGCCATCATCGGGAATTATTGTAGCGCCGTCTAAAAGCCATGCGCCTGTTTTAAAGAGTTCTATCATGATGGTCATTTTATCACAGTCTTTATAAAAAAACCAGTCTCTGTCAACTAAAGACTCATAAAACTGAAAACTAAGAGCAAATTTGATGAATTCTATCCAATTTTGATTATCATATATCAAAATAACTCGTTTTTCTAATATTTTATTCCTTATTTTCGTTTGGACCTTGTCATTTTTATTAAATCAGTATAGTATTCCGGTTAATGCGGGGAAAAAGATGAAAAAACAGCTAACGAAAACAAGTCAGGCAAAGCCGGGCAAACAGGCGCGGCAGGTCAAACAGGCAAAACTTGTACTCGAAGACGGTTCGGAATTTGCAGGCTGGTCCTTTGGGAAGGGGCGGTCCCAGGCGGGCGAAGTGGTCTTTACTACGGGGATGACCGGGTACCCGCAGTCACTCACCGACCCAAGTTTCCGCGGGCAGATACTCGTTTCCACCTGGCCCCTTGCCGGCAACTACGGGGTTCCGGTAAAACCGAAAACCGCTGAACCTTTTTTTGACGAGCAGGGTATACCCGTTCATTTTGAATCTGAAAAGGTTCAGGTATCGGCCTTTGTCGTTTCCGAAGCCTGCGATGAACCAAGCCACTTTGCGTCAGGCGCTACCCTTTCCGCATGGCTTGAGAAAAACAACGTTCCCGGTATTTACGGTATTGATACCCGTGCCCTTACCGAACGCCTGCGGGAACACGGCGTTATGCGGGGGAAGATCCTCGTCGAAGGCAGCAGAGAAGTCACGATAGATTCCGGGGTAATCCAAAATCCCGTGTCGGAAGTTTCCCACAGCGAAGTAAAAACATATCTGCCCCCGCCTTTACCCGGTAAAAAAAATAATTCCGGCCTGCTCAAAATAGCCCTTATCGACTGCGGGGCAAAGGCAAATATCACCCGCTGTTTATTGGCGCGTAACGTAGAAGTAATACGGCTTCCATGGAACCACGACCTTAAAGATATTGAATACGACGGCCTCTTTTTATCCAACGGCCCGGGGGACCCCAAGGACTGCGGAAAAACAATCGCCATGGTGCGCCGGGCCTTTTCACTCGGCAAACCAATCTTTGGTATTTGCCTTGGGAATCAGATCATGGCCCTGGCCGCAGGCGCCGACACGTACAAACTTCCATACGGCCACCGTGGACAGAACCAACCCTGCGTTGATACCGAAACGGGACGCTGTTATATCACGAGCCAGAATCACGGCTATGCGGTGCGGAACGAGACCCTCCCCAAAAGCTGGGAGCCCTGGTTCATCAACGCCAACGACGGCACCATAGAAGGGATACGTTCTAAAAAGAGTCCGTTTTCCGCGGTGCAGTTTCACCCCGAAGGCTGTCCGGGTCCGCGTGACACGGAATTTTTGATTGACCGGTTTATTGAACAAGTTAAGGAAATGAAGAAATGAAGAGGAGAAGATTAACCACAGAGGGCGCAGAGGGAAGATAACCGCAGAGTACACGGAGCCGAATTAAGGGAAAGAAAGAAATTTTATTTTTCTTCACTTTCCTCCTCTGCGTTCTCCGTGTTGCCTCCGTGCTCTCCGCGGTTAATCTTCCTTTATTAAGGAGGGGAAAAATGACAGAAGATGAAATAACTGAGAAAATAATTGGTTTGGCTATAGAAGTTCATCATACACTGGGGCCTGGTTTGTTGGAAAATGCATATAAAGAATGCCTTTATTATAAGATTGCAAAATCCGGATTATTTGTTGAAAAAGAAAAAGCTATACCATTAAAATTTGAGGAGGTCAATCTTGACTGTGGTTATCGAATTGATCTATTGGTAGAAAACAAAATAGTGATTGAGATCAAGAGTATCGAAAAATTAAATGCAGTTCATTTGGCTCAAACACTTACCTATTTAAAATTAGGCAATTTCAAAGTTGGGTTATTAATCAACTTTAATGTTTTATTGCTGAAAGATGGTATAAAGCGAGTTGTAAATGGTTATTAAATATACTAACAAGAAGATTAACCACAGAGGGCGCAAATGAGACGCAGAGAATACAGAGGGAGAGAAAAAAATATATGTGAATTCTTAAACTTCCTTCATCCTCTGTGTTCTCCGTGTAAATTCTCCGCGTACTCTGCGGTTAATCTTTCTAAAGGGATTCAAAATGACAAATGATACGGTGAAAAAAGTTCTTGTCCTCGGTTCAGGCGGATTAAAAATCGGGCAGGCGGGGGAATTTGATTATTCGGGATCGCAGGCCCTTAAAGCCCTGCGGGAAGAAGGAATAAAAACGGTCCTGATTAATCCCAACATCGCCACGATTCAAACCAGTGAAGGGATGGCAGACGCTACGTACTTTTTACCGGTTACGCCTGAATATGTTAAGCAGGTTATCGAAAAAGAAAAACCTGACGGGCTGCTCCTCTCCTTTGGCGGGCAGACCGCGCTTAACTGCGGCGTCGCCCTGGACCGTGACGGGACTCTGTATAAATACGGCGTTAAGGTTTTGGGGACCCCGGTAAAAACTATCGAAGATACCGAGGACCGGGAGCTTTTTGTAAAACGGCTTGATGAAATTGGCGCGCTTACCCCGCGAAGTATTGCGGTAAGCGCAGGTTCCAACGGATCCGATGCTTCCGGTACCGAGGCTGCAATAAAGGCGGCGGAAAAAATCGGCTACCCGGTGATGGTTCGCGTGGCGTATGCGCTGGGAGGCGCGGGTTCGGGAATCTGCCGCAACGAAGCGGATATACGCCGCCGCTGTGACCGGGCCTTCTCTAAAACCAACGAAGTTAGTTCCGCGCCTCAGGTGCTTGTTGAGGAATGGCTCGGCGGCTGGAAAGAAATTGAGTACGAGGTGGTGCGGGATAAATTTGACAACTGTATCACCGTTTGTAATATGGAAAACTTCGATCCGCTCGGGATTCATACCGGGGAAAGCATCGTCGTAGCTCCGTCGCAGACCCTCACCGATTCTGAGTACCATAAACTGCGCCGCATCGGCATTGAGGTTATCCGCCATTTGGGAATTGTCGGCGAATGTAACATACAGTACGCGCTTGATCCTGCCTCGGAAGATTACCGGATTATCGAAGTAAATGCCCGACTTTCACGGAGTTCAGCTCTGGCATCCAAAGCAACCGGCTACCCGCTTGCCTTTGTCGCGGCAAAACTTGCCCTTGGTTATTCACTCGTTG
>JAISJS010000333.1 GCA_031261385.1 Treponema sp. | reverse complement strand
CATAGTTTTGGCTGTGTTTTTTGAGGAATTCCTCAATTACCGGATACTGTTTAATGGCGGTACCCTTTCCCGCAATGGGATTAAGGATGATGAGTAGTTTGCCGTTTCCCTGTGGTGTCATAGTGGGCTATTATACTATTAAATAGCCGGGTTGTCCACTTCGATTTTATCGATTTCCTGATAGGGCGCCAGGGTGGAGATCATGCGCATCGGAACATCGCCGCGGTTAAGCACATAGTGGATTTCATGCGGTTCGATATGGATCATCTGGCCCGCTTTTAAGTCATAGGGCACATTGTCCACCACGATGGTGGCGGTCCCCTCAAGGATGTAAAAGTTTTCCTCCATAACGTTATGGTAGTGGGCTTTAAAATCCTGTCCCGGCATGAACTGTACCAGGGCAAAATTCATCCGGGGGCCCCGCATCAAATACTTGGGTCCGTGATCGCCAAAGCGGTACGCTTCGTCTTTTTCATCAATAATAAACATATTTTACTCCTTAATGGTTTTTTGCTTTTACAGACCCGGCGCACACCACATATACCGGGTGAGTTTTTTATCACTCAATGCAAGCTGCGCGCCGTACACTTCCCGCCAGGTTTCCCAGGACCCTGCGTAGATTTCCGCGTTTTTTTGATCCGGCGTAAAGGTTTTCTCGATTTTGGTGAGTTTTTTTGCCGTTTCCCTGATATCCGGATAAAGGCCTATGCCCTTACCGGCAAGCAGGGCGGCGCCGAGGGCGGTCGCTTCTTTCACCACCGGAATCTCTACGGGTATGCCGAGCACGTCGGAGAGTATCTGCGGCCAAAGGGCGCTTTTCGCGGCCCCTCCGCCGAATACCACCTTTGAGGGCCGGTTTCCGGTCGCTTCTTCCACAAGGCGCAGGTGCCCCAAAGTGACCATGCAGGCGTTCTCTAAAATGGCCCGGTAAAACGTATACTTGTTAAATTTTTCCGCAGAAAGGTCAAAATTGAGAAACGACGGGGCGGCATGGCGCCAGGCGATGTAGTTCATTACATCGGAAAAGGAGCAGTACATGCCGTAACTTCCCGCAGGGATCTTCATCGCCTCTTTATCCATGATCGCATACGGGTCGGTATGCCGGGCTTCCGCAGCCCGCTTTTCTTCCTGGCAAAAGGCGTCGCGGTACCAGCGCATGACAAGGCCCGGATTAAAGGCCAGGGCCTCGTACTGCCAGCTGTTTTCGATGGCATGGCAGTTTACCCGCACATCGCACTTGGGAGAGGTTTTCCCCGTACCGGTGTTAAACTCGTACTGCCAGAAACTGCCGCCAAATACCGCCGCTTCGTTCACATTGACAACGCCGACGCCCACACAGCCTAACTGCGCGTCTCCTCCGCCCACCACAAGGGGTATCCCCTCGGTAAGGCCCGATTCCGCAGCCCCTTTTTTGGATATTTTGGCGGCGATGGTTCCGCATTCGGCTACTTCGGGGAAGATGTCGTCGCGGATGTTACAGCGGCGGGCAATGTCCCTGTCCCAGTTCCGCTTTTTAAGGTCGAAAATGCCGGTGGTCGATCCGTTGCTTGGTTCCACGGCAAGCACGCCGCCGGAATTCCCGCCGGAAAGCCGGTAGATGAGCCAGTCGTTAAACATGCCGACTTTGACGGTTTTTTGGTACACTTCGGGGAGTTTGTTTTTTACCCAGAGGAGGCGGGGCAGGGCGCCCAGGGCAAAGGTTTGCCCCGATTTAAGATAAATTTCTTTTTCAAGATCGCCTGAGATTTTTTTAAGTTCGCCGACTTCGGTATTGCTCCGGGCGTCCACATTGGCGCAGGCCCAGATCTCATTACCCGCCCCGTCGTAGAGGACGATGCCCTCCCGCATACAGGTGGTGGAGACCGCAGCGATCTGCGCGGGGGCAACGCCGGTTTTGGTGAGAACTTCCTTTATACAGGTACAGACAAGGCCCCAGTTGGTGGTCCAGTCAAAATCCATGCTGCCCGGAAAGCGGGGATCTTCCGAATGGGTCCACTCCCGCTGACTGACGCCGGTTTGGCTGCCCGATTCGTCAAAAATGACCGCCCTGACACTTCCTGTTCCTGCGTCGATGGCCATTACATACGTATTCGCCATGTTGATTCCTCCTTATTTAGCATAGGTGTTCGGCTGTTTCTTCATTGGTAATCAAAATATCTATCAGGCCCAGCGTCAATGCGCCGCGAATCGCCTCCTGCTTGTTCCGGCCTGCGGCAACCCCAATCACATTGGGCAGGGATTTTAACACATCAAGCGGCGTACTCACCAGCCGGTCCTCAAAGGGGGTGGGGATTACCCGGCCCTGGCGGTCGATAAAATGGCACAGTATATCCCCGACCGCATCCTGCATTTTTAAATGGAGAAAATCGGCGCTGGTCAGCGAGCCGGTTTTCAAAATTGTCGCCTCGTCGTTCATGCCCCCGATGCCGATGATGGTAAACGACGCCAGTGATACCATACGGGTTATTTCGATGACCGATTTTTCTTCCCGTATGGCGGCTTTCATCTCCTTGGAAGACACCACCATCGGGGCAGGTATCAAAAAGAGCCGGGCGTTAAACACATTGGATCGGGCGTTGGGAAGATAGATACTGACCCCGCCGGTAAGGGAAATAAACGAAATGGGGTTCTCGGTAATTTTGGCGAGGTTGTTCAGGGTTTTGCCCGTCGTATCGCCGTAGCCGATGTTGACAAAGGCGTTGCTCTGGAGCCGGGAACTTAAGTACATGGCTGCCGCATCGGCAATGGCGTCGTTGACCGTACCGATGTCTGCCTCCACCGGGGTGGGGATGATAAAGCAGTCCTGAAGGCGGTACCGGTCTTTAAGCTGTTCTTCGATTTGGATGCGGCGGGCGTTGCCCTCGCGGATTTTGAACTGAACCAGGCCGGTTTCCTTGGACTTGTCCAAAAGACGGATCACCCGCATACGGGAAATTCCGAGAAGTTCGGAGATTTTTTGCTGGGTCATGTCTTTCTGGTAGTAGTACCAGGCGGCCTTGGCCATCAGTTCTTCTTCAAAGTCCATCTGAACAATTATTCACCTTTAAAACAATTATACTCGATATTCCGGATTTTGCAAATAAAAAAAAGCAGATTTGGCTTTTATTATCATAAAATACTTCATAAAAAGCGTGCATAGAGACAGATTTGTCGATTTAATAAAAAAAAGTTGACAGCAGCGCGAATATACCTTATAGTTACAACAGTACCAAAAGTTAGATGGGTAAACAAATGCTTGATGGGGGGAGGCGATATGCCTGAGCCGATGCTTTCGGTTCACGAAATGTATAAATCCTTTGGCAATAACGCGGTCCTGCGGGGTATCAATGTGGATGTGCACCCCGGCGAGGTTCTGGCCCTCATCGGCGGAAACGGGGCCGGCAAGAGTACCCTGGTAAAGTGTGTTATGGGCATTTACCGGCCCGATCAGGGACAGATATTTATCAACGGAACGATCATGGATGCAAACAGCCCCCAGGCTTCCCTCCAGCGAGGGGTTTATCTTGTGCCCCAGGAGCCGATGCTTTTTCCCAACATGACGGTAGAACAGAATGTGGTCATGGGCTTCCACGAAAAAAAGGCGGTGCTCCATGAACGGCTTATTGAACTGGTGCAGCAGTTGGGCTGGAACCTTGACCTGTCCCGAAGCGCCCGCACGCTTTCCATTGCGGAACAGCAGCTGGTAGAAATACTGCGGGGGTTGCTTCGGGATGCGCAGATTCTTTTTCTTGATGAACCAACCAGCGCCCTTACCTTTGATGAAGTCAATTCACTCTTTAAAATCATCGGGGATCTTAAAAAGAAAAAAATCAGTCTGATTTATATAACCCACCGGCTCAACGAAGTTTTTATGATCGCAACCCATGTGGCGATCATGCGGGATGGCCTTATCACCCTCCACGGCAAGGTTGAAGAATTTACCCACGAAATGCTCGTAAAGGGTCTGCTCCCCGACGATGCAGCCGAGCGGAAACCTGCGGCCTCACCAGGCGCCGGGGAAAAGCCGGATTCGGCGCAGCAAGCAGCGGCGCAGCAAGCAGTAAGCAGCGGCGCAGCCATTCCGGTTTTTGAACTGCAAAACTATTCGGGCTACGGCTTTGCCGACATAAACCTCAAGATATTCCCCGGTGAGATTCTCGGCCTCTGCGGCGTGGTTGGCGCGGGCCGCACCGAACTTGCCATGACTATCTACGGTCGTGATATAGTCAAGTCCGGCAGGGCCTATCTCAACGGCGAGAACATCACCGGTTTTAAAACAAGGGAAGTTATCAAAAAAGGTATTAACTATGTACCCGAGGATCGTTTCCTTAACGGCATTTTCAGGATAAGCACCATCGCCGGTAATATGACTTCCGCCTGGTTGGGTTTGCGCAAGGGTATGTTTCTCAATTTTAAAAATGAAGCCAAAGTAACAGAAAAATACATCGCCGAATTTCGCATTAAAACCAGCGGACCGTCCCAGGAGATGAGCAGCCTTTCGGGCGGCAATCAGCAGAAGGTTGTTATCGGACGGGCCCTTTCTACCACTCCCCGGCTGGTGATACTGGATGAGCCTACCCGCGGCATTGACGCCGGCGCCCGCGGCGATATTTACGCCATCATCAACGAGCTGCGGGAAAACAAAGTAGCGGTGCTGCTTATCTCTTCAGATATAGAAGAAATCGTAGAATTGAGTGATCGGGCGGTTGCCATGTACCAGGGAACGATCAAGGCTGAGTTCAGCAAGGATAAGATAACCCAGGATAATCTGATGAGCGCCTCTTTCGGTGTCTATAACGGGGACGGGCATGAATCCAGGTAAGGTTTTTCGTTCGGTTTTTAAAGCCAGGGAAATGACTTCCCTCTCATTTGTTATTGCACTGTTTCTGCTGGTGGGGCTCGTCAACCACGATTTTCTTTCAGGAGAAAATCTGCTCCTTACCCTTAATGCCAGCGTGGTTTTTGCCATGCTGGCCATCGGCGCCTCCTTTGTGATCATCACCGGCGAAATTGATGTTTCCGTCGGGGCCGTCATGGGACTAACAGCTGCGGTTTCCGCTTCGATGATACGCGACGGCGCTCCCTGGGGTCAGGCGGTTCTTGCCGCAGTGATCATCGGTCTGGTGTGCGGGACGGTTAACGGGCTGGGCCTTATGTACCTGCGTATCCCTTCTATCATTATGACCCTGGGAACGAACGGTATCATACGGGGACTTATCTATGTGTATACCGGCGGCCGCTGGGTAGAAAATGTTCCCCAAAACTTTAAGGCCCTGTCCCAGGTTTCCTTTATGGGTATAACGATTTTTTACTGGAGCGCCCTTGCGGTAGCTATAGCAGGTTTTCTTGTCATGTCACGGTTACGCTACGGCCGTTACTTTGCCGCAGTAGGCGATAACATTACCTGCGCCACGTTCATCGGAATACCGGTGCGGCGGGTTAAAATTCTCGCCTTTGTGTTCAGCGGTCTTTTCACCTCGATTGCGGGGCTCATGTTTGTAAGCCGCATTGGTTTTGTAACGCCGATGGCAGGCAGCGGTTACGAGATGAAGGCCATTGCCGCCTGTGTACTCGGCGGGGTAAGCCTTTCAGGCGGCGTAGGATCCCTTATCGGGGCGTCCATCGGCGCGATCATCATGGCGTCCATCGGGCGCATTTTGGTATTCCTCAATTCTTCCTACGATGACAACACCATTACTGGTATTCTTTTGGTGGCGATTGTTGTCGCGGACGCCCTTCTGCAGCACCGTTCCATTGAACATGCCCGCCGTCAGCGTTTAAACGCCAAGACTGCCGCTGCCGAAAGTCCGGTCCTCAAAGGAGCCGGTAAAGAATGAAAGAAAACTGGTATCGCAAATTCTTGCGCTGGGAAATGTTCCTCGTATTGCTCATTTTGCTGGAAGTTATTGTGTTTGGCGCAATCAACCCGCGTTTCCTGCGTTTTAATGTGCTCTTTGGCAGCATCAATGACTTTATGCCGATGTGCGTCATCAGCCTTTTTGTTACGTTTGTTTTGATTACCGGCGGCATGGATATACAGGCGGGCTCCATCGTGGGCCTTACCTCAATAGTCATCGGGATATTGTGGCAGCAGTTTGGCTTTAATATCTGGGTTGCCTGTTTTTCGGCCATTATCGTCAGCATGATCTGCGGGCTCTTCAGCGGCTTCCTTGTGGCGTATGCGCGTGTGCCGCCGATGGTCGTAACGCTCGGAGGGTCCTTTCTTTATACCGGCCTGGCCCTGACCTTTACCAAGATAGCAAAGGTGGAAGCGTACAAAGGCATCAGCAATTTTCCGAATTCATTTACCGCCTTTACGACGTTTACCATTCAGGGCATTCCGTTTCAGCTTTTCATTTTTGCTGTTTTGACCCTTATCACCTATGTCATACTGCACCGGACAAAGTACGGGCGCTATATTTACCTCTGCGGAATCAACCAGAATGCCGCCGAATATTCAGGGATCAACAGCCGCGTTATCATTATGAGTACCTACGGCCTTTCCGGTATCGGGGCGTCAATTGCGGGGATCATTCTTACGTCCTACCTCGGTACCGCCAAAGCTGACTTTGGCAAGGAACTGACGCTGCCGATCATTACGGCGGTGGTATTGGGAGGAACGTCCATTCTTGGCGGCAAGGGAACTATTCCGGGAACCGCCCTTGCCGCTCTGGCTATCGGGGTGATGCGCCTTGGGCTTTCGATGAGCGGAGTGAATACCCAGTACCTGGATATTCCCGTCGGGATATTGCTGATTGTTGCGGTGGGTATGCGGGGCATTTCTTCGGTATTCCCGATGCGGTTTTTCCGCCGCCGCACGATTGAAAAAGGGATCACGCCCGGTTTGTAAAACCGGGTTAAATATTAAAGGGGTAAAACCCTGGCAAGGAGAAGGAAATGAAAAAAATCGCAGTAGTTCTACTGGTACTGGCAGTTCTGCTGGTGCCCGTGCATCTGTTCGCCGGCGGCTCGAAAGACGGCCCGGCGAAAGGGGACATCACTATCGTTTTTGTGCCGAAAATCAGCGGCAACGCGTTCTTTGAATCCGCCAATGACGGAGCCCAGGCTCACGCCAGGGCCAACGGATACACCGTTAAATATGACGGCAATCCTGAAGCCGCTGTGGCGAATCAGGTAACGATCATCCGGAATGCGATCCGTCAGGGCGCCGACGGTATCTGCGTTTCTTCACTGGACGCCACCGCGCTTGACACCGTGATGAAAGAAGCAATCAAGGCCGGTCTTGCGGTCACCACCTGGGACTCTGATGTTTCAGGCGACGCCAGGGCTGTCATGGTCTCCCAGGGAACTCCCGACATACTCGGCAAGATGCTTGTTGATATGGGAACCGATTCCCTCAAGAGCCGCGGCAAGAACCCCGATACCGACGTTATCCGCTATGCATGGCACTATTCCCAGGCAACGGTAGCTGACCAGAATTCCTGGCGGGTAGCCGGTGAAGCGTACATCAAAACCAAATATCCCAAATGGGTAAATGTCCGCCCCGACAACTACTACTCAAACCAGGACGCCGAACTTGCCATCACCACCGGCGAGTCGATCCTCAAGGCAAATGCCAACATTGATCTTATTATCTGTAACGATTCTACCGCACTTCCCGGTCAGCTTCAGGCAGCTCAGAACCTGGGCTATGACAAGAGCAAGGTGACCATCACCGGTTTTGCCCCGCCCAATTCCATTAAATCCTATGCGCGGGCCAACATTACCGAACGCTGGGGCCTGTGGGATTCCGGTCAGCAGGGCGCCCTTGGCTGCTACCTGGCCTACTATCTGGCTTCCGGCAACAAGATCACCGTTGGCGACAAGATTGCAGTCCCCGGACTTGGAACCGTAGAAGTGCTGCCCAACACCGTACTCGATCCCGCAGCCTATACCGCCCCGAATTCCGGCGTAGTACTGCTCCCCGAGCGGGCAATATTCACCCTTGCAAACATGGATAACTATAATTTCTAGTTTTTTGAGAGTTTAGGAATTTAACCGCGAAGGCGCAGAAGGCGAAAAAGGGAAGAGGAACTTTCCTTTACTTATTCGCCTTATTCGCCTTTGCGGTTTCTCTTCTTCTTTGTTTTTATTTAATGGAGGATAACGATGGCTGATCTTGACGGTATTAAAGTTGAAAAAAATTATCATTTGGATAAACCCTTTGCCACCG
>JAISJS010000288.1 GCA_031261385.1 Treponema sp. | reverse complement strand
ATATCAGCGTTGTTCGGATCGATTTTCAATGCGGCCTCAAAATCCGTTATAGCTTTGTCATACTCGCCCTTGTTGTAATTCGCAATGCCGATATTCTTTAAGACAATAGCCAATTCTTTTTGACGGGTAACTTCGTATTCAATACTCTCTTTTACAACCTCGTAGTTCTCTTTTATTGTGGCATCATTCGGATCAAGTTTTAACGCAGCTTCCAAATCCGCTAACGCTCTCTCGTAGTCGCCGTTGTTATAATGTGCAACTGCGCTTCTGTTCAAAACGCTCGCATCGCCCGTTTGATTCGATTGAGCATACAACCCATTTCCTAGCAACAAGAGAAAACCGGCAAAAAATAAAGCTGTTTTCTTTTTCATAAAATCCTCCCTTATTGCGCCAGTAATGCATCGAAAGCTTTATACACATTTTCTGTATCCCAGCTCATGCTTCCCACAACTATAGAAATTATTTTTCCTTTTCTATCAATAATATATGAAGTCGGCACATAGCCGGTTTGATAAGGCTCAGTAATCTTGTCGTTTATATCAAGCCCGACTGGAAATGTAAATCCGTTTTGCCTGATGAACCGTGCCACGTCCTGCTCTGCTTCTCCCGAATCGACTGCCAGAATTTCGAGCCCCTGATTCTTATATTTTTGATACAGAGCCTCCATTGAGGGCATTTCCGCCCTGCACGGCGGGCACCATGTGGCCCAGATATTAAATATCACCACCTTCCCGCGTAAGGCGCTGAGTTTCCGTGTCCCGCCGTTAAGCAATGGAACCGTAAAGTCGGTAGGGTCGGCGCTCTGTTCCAAAATCGGCATACGTGCTTTTTGAAAAGCGCTCACTACACTTGCCGGAATAGACGACTGTGCCGCAATTGCTTGAAGGCACACAACGGCGATAAAGCCGTAAATTAAAAACCGTTTTTTCATACAAAACTCCTTATACTTCCCAAAAAAACATTATCCCTACAATTTCTGTAGAGAGAGAAACCAACTTGCAAGAATGTCGGCACTATTGATAAGCCCTATTGTTTGAAGTAAAGCGAGGGCTGTAAAAATTCCACAGGGTATGGCAGTTTTTAAGCGGAAAATTGCCTTTTTGTGTAAAAGCGTAACGCTGATTATGGCGGCAGTTATGACCAGCGCGATACCCGCCGGGAGCAACCTGACCATAAGCCCTCCCGCTGCCGCCCAGTCAATATAACGGTACTGCCATTTCTGAATAGCGATGTTTAAGGCTTGGAATCGTCCCCCAAAAATAAGCAGACCTATACCTACAAGAAGGGCGCCGCTTACCTTCTGAATCAGTCCTTTATATTTCATGGTTTTAACGATAAAACCCGACGCTTTCTCGAAGAAGACAGCCATACACAGAAAGGGCAGTCCCAGTCCCATGGAATATACAAAAAGATAGAGAATAGCGCTGATTAAACTTCCGCTCTGACCCGCAAGAAACAGAATACCGGCCAAAACCGGCCCCACGCATGGCGTCCAGCCAACGGCAAAAGCTGCTCCCACAAGAAAGGCGCCAACTATACCTTGGGGGCTTTTCTTGGATTTGTAGCGTTTATCATACGCATCTTCACAACCCTCACAGACAAATGATGCCTCCGGTGATTTTTTTCTTTGCACAATATTTTTAAGCATACTCGTGACGCCAAAAAATATATTGATGCCCATTGCAATAATGATAATTCCTGCTGCCCGGTTGATATACTTATTTATATTTACATTTCTATTAAGCGAGAAAGTTGTCGCTAAAAGTATACTTAACACAATAAACACTGCGGTGAAACCGAGGACAAAGCTCGCGGTTTTTACTATAAGACGGTTTTTATTCTCTAAACCGGTACCGCCGATAAAAGATAGATACGATGGGATAAGCGGAAGACAACACGGTGAAAGGAACGAACATAGTCCTGCTATAAATGCAAGTAAAACCGATACTTCATTCATACTTATCTATACCTCCATTCCTGTCATTCCATGTGTACAAGGGTTCCGTAAGGTTATTATCCTGCAACAGAGCATAAAAAAGCAGCATACGGTTCGCGGAGATCATAAGAAAATTTACCCCCTCAATATAACCTCTGTCCGCCCAAACCCGCCTAACTCCGGCCGTGAGAAATAGTAATCCGCCACGGCGGGTTGGTTTTTAAGGAAGTCGTGAACCCCCCTTTGAAGTATGCCGTCCCCTTTGCCGTGGACCACCGAAAACTCGTGGAGCCCGGCCAGAACGGCCGCGTCCATCTGCCGTTCCAGGGCGGACAGGGCTTCCTCTAAACGCAGGCCTAAGAGGGATAGCTCAAACTTGGCCTGGGGCGCGGCGGCAAAATCAACCGGGGCTATGGTTGGCTTCCGTGGTTCCACCGATGGCGGAAGCGGGATCAGGTCCCCTTCGTTGAAGGTCATTTTTAAGGAGCCGATTTCCACTATCCAGGCGCCCTTTCTGACGGATCGCAGCACGGTTCCCCTGCGGCGCTGTTCCCCGGCAAGAACCCCGGTTCCCGGTGCGACAGTAATACGGTGGGTTTCTCCCGCCGGGATTTGATCCGCCCCATCCCCGGTAAGGGTCCCGGCCTTTCGAGCCCTTCGTCCACCGGTTCCGGAAACACCGCCTGAGACGCCGATCCCGTAGAGGGCCTCAAGCCGCCGGTGTTCATCGGCAATGGCATCCTCTTCCGCCTCCAGCGCGGCGTCTTCGGCCCGCGCCGTCTCCTCCAGGGTACGGAGGAAATCCTTTACCTTCAGCGTTTTTTCCCGGGAGAGTTCCCCCTCCTTCACCTCCCGGACCAGATTTTCCAGGGTCTTCCGGCTTTCGCTCAGCAACTCCCGGAACTTCCCCATGCCCCCGGATTTTAGTTCCAGCTCCCTCTGCCGCAGCCGGAGTTCCTTTAAATCCGCCGCCCGCCGGTCTTCCCGAAGCCGGGTTTCCTCTTCCCGGTGAACCGCATCGGCGGCGGCCAGTTCCCGGTGCTTTTCCTTAAGCCCCGCAATAAGGGCGGAAACATCGGCGCGCCCCTCCGCCAGGTAGTGTTGTGCGCCCTGGACCATGGCCTGCGGCAGGCCGTTCCGGGCGGCTATGTCCAGGGCACGGCTTTCACCGGGGACGCCCATGACGATACGGTAGGTGGGGGACAGGGTCTGGCCGTCGAATTCCACCGAGGCATTTTCCACCCCCGGCCGGGTATAACCGTAGTTTTTCAGGATGCTGTGGTGGGTGGTTACGATGAGCCGGCTTTCCCGGCC
>JAISJS010000281.1 GCA_031261385.1 Treponema sp. | reverse complement strand
CCGGGGATGCTGTTCTTGGGAAAGATCTCCCTTCACTTGCCGAAAAATACAAAGACAAATTTATTTTTGGCGCCTTTGTCTCTCAGGTTTTTTATAAAGATGCGGCGGAAGCAGGCAGCAATCATTGGGTAAGCCCCCAAAACGGTGAGTCCGCAGAAGATCTGTACCTTAAACAGTTTAACCAGTCCACCACCGGAAATTCCCTTAAGCCTGAAAGCGCTCATCCCTATGCGCCGTCCTGGCTTGCAGGCGATCCAAAAATTGGCGTCGGCTTTACCGATATTGAAGATATGCGGAAGGGCAAAATGTCAAATGAATATAATTTTGATATTCCTGATTTTATTTTTAAAAAAGCAGTGGAGAATAATTTATTCATTCACGGGCACAGCCTGGCGTGGTTTCAGCAGTCGGCCGCGTGGTTTGCACGGATGGTACCACAGGGCATTACCGGTACCGATTTTAATGCCAACGGCAATTTTATTACCTATGGGGTATTGAGTAACTCAGGCGCCAATACCGATCTTAACGGACTTTCCGGTATGGATGCCGTCGGCAAAATTCAGGTTGATAAAAACACAGCGCGGCGGGTACTGTTTGATCATATCGTGCACGAGATGCGGCACTACTCCACGGTTGATCCCGAATATATTGACAAACGCAGCAGCAGCATTGGCAGCCCCGGAGCGGAACCTGCGGGCAGCATCTATGTGTATTCCTGGGATGTCCTGAACGAAGAAATCCGCTCTGATGGAGGCAATGCCGACTGGAAACTGGCCCTGCGAAATACCTCATGGCTGCGTGCCATGACCGGTGATGAATGGGATAGTATCAGCTCACATTATGTTTATTTGCTCTATAAATTTGCCCATATTGCCATACCCAATCAGGCAATGGTTGAAAAGTTCGCGGCAAATTATGGTTCTTTGCCGGATTACATGAAGGCCCATGGGGACAGCAGCAATGGGGATCTTTCAAAATATATACAAAAAATAAACGGAGAAATCAAAACCCCCGTATTGTATTATAACGATTATAACCTTAACCAAAGCGGCAAAGCAACAGCAGCGGCTGATATGATCGAAGCAGTAAACCATGCATGGCTCTCCGATCCTCTGTTTGATGGCAGGCCTCTTATCGAAGGTATCGGTATGCAGGCTCACTATACTTCTTCCCCCGCTTTATTATCCCAGGTGCGATCTTCTTTGGAAAAGTTTGAGGCGCTCACTCCGGTTAACGGCATTCCGGTAAAAATTGCCATCTCGGAACTTGATATGAAGTCAAATGCCGATGCGCCCGGCGGAAAACCTGAAACCGGCAGCGGCGTGACCACCGTTCCCTGGACCCAATTGCAGAACGATGCCCAGGGCTATCAGTTTGCGCTGCTCTTTAAACTCTTTATCGAACATGCAGACCACATTGAACGCATCACCATGGGCGGCCTTGAGGACCGGGTAAACTGGCTTTGGGCCAGGCACGGCCACACGGTCCTTTTTAACGAAGACATGGAAGCCAACTCAGCGTACTATGCCGCCTACGATCCGGACAGGTTTATGAAAAAGATTCAGGCCGAAACTCCGGTTATATCGGATTATCTGGGAAAATATTAAGCATCACCGTCTTTTCCGGTATTTGTACATAAAAAATTTTGCTTCAAAATATCAATTCTGTATCTTCACGGTATGAAAAAATTATTTTTTATCAGTAGGCCGGCGGCTTCGTTCCGGAGAACGGTAGCCGTCCTGTTGACGGGGGCGGCTCTTTTACTGGCCGCCTGTGAGCACACAGTGGATCCGGATTCTCCCAACAGTTCTGTTCCAGGGCAGGATCAGGATCAAGATCCGGGACAGGATCACAAACCGGAACAAAAGCCGGGGGACGAAGGAAAGCCCTCAACCGGTTCCGTTACCTGGTTCGTGTCCGAACCGGAAAATCCTGACGAAGTACCCTCCGGTGAGCCCGCAGGGAAAGCGGAAACCCTGAACGAAGGGTTACGCCAGATACGGGCGGCTCATAAAGAGGGCGCCTTTGCGGAGAACAAAAGGGCGCTTCTTGTTATTGACGGCGTCATTACTCCGGATGGGGAAGGTTCCATTTCCAACAAGAGCCTTGTGAGCATCACCGGCGCCGGGGAGTACCCTCCGCTGGTTATCCGCGGCGGGGAAGCAGGGGGAATGCTCGATGGGCAAAACCAGGTCCGCGTTCTTTATGTGGAAAGCAACAAGGTGACCATCGCTGAAGGGCTTACCCTGACCAGAGGCAATACCGCAACCATGAACGAGATGTACGGCGGCGCGGTGTACCTTGAAAAAGCGAACCTTACCATGACCGGAGGAACTATCAGCGACAGCACTGCCGAATACGGTTCCGCGGTTGCCGTCATCGAAGACGGGGAGGGCAAACATTCTGCCTTCAAAATGACCGGCGGAACCATCAAAGGCGGATCAGGCTCGGCGGTATTCATTGACAGCGCCTGCCTCTTTATCCTTGCCGGTTCCGGCCTCATCACCGAGAACGGCCTTGACGGCAGTACCAAAGAGGGCGGCGGCGTACAAATCGCAGAACACGGAATCTTTACCATGGCAGGCGGAACCATCAAAGGTAACCGGGCCGCCATCAGCGGCGGCGGCGTGCAGGTAGATACCAATGGCGGGTTCTTCATGAAGAACGGAACCATTACCGAAAACACTGCGCCTGACAACGGCGGAAGCGCCGTCCACACAGCCCGCAACAATGCAATCTTTGTGCTGGAAGGAGGCAGCATTAAAAACAACCATGGATTCCCCGAAATAGCCAGAAATGACTAAGCGGGGCTGTTTTTAAACACAAAACGCTGTTGCCATGCGCTCTATTTCCGAACGATGTACACCAAGGGCGCGGGCAACAGTTTTCCAGGATTTAACCACGCCTGAAACCGTTTGGATAATGGTATCAGCATCTTTTTTGGATATTCTGAAATCCGCAATTACCGATAAGGCCGTTTCAAGGGATGCTTCATTACCGGAAAAATCTATTGCAGTAGATAAAATGTGGGGTCCCATTTCCAGGGGTGTCGGGTTCATATCATAGGCGGGAGAAAGCCGCCAACCGTTAGGCGATTCATAAAGGAATCCGTGGTTCCGCAAATGATCGTCGGTATTTGAAATCAATATGTTAAAAACTATCCTGCGCCAAAGTTCTGCAAGGTCCTTGTCCGGCTCAGCCCCATATTGAGACAAGGCATAGGCGATTTCAAGATAACTATGTGATTCATTATCCTGTGCGCCAAGCATACTCATGGCAGAAAGAAACGGAATACGGTTTGGCCCGCTGCGGTCAAAACGTTTTATAATCAAAACAGGTTTGCCAAGAACCTGCTCCAGATGCCAAGCCGGAACACGTATACCCGCATTATGCGCCAGAGTGAGGGCGGCGGCTTCCCAGATAACCAAATTAAATTCATCATTTTTTCGGGGAAATTTCGCAATAGCCAGCGACCCGTTTTTTTCATAAACCGAAGCCTTTGGCCGCGCGCCGCCCAGAGATGACCCGGGAGCGAGGAGCAGTTTTAAATCTTCATCACTTTCTTTGGAATCCAAAAAACGTTCTGTCGCAGAAAGCAGTTTTGGCAGGGCTAAAAGGGGCGGAATGGCGTTTCTTTTTGGCAGTGATAAAAAAGGGCCGTCAGGGTTTTCACTAAAACGCAAAGCGCCCTGCCGCGCCTCATCGTTTATACCAAGAAGATAATCCAATTCGGTCAGGGTACGTGCGGCTTCCCCTGTTTTTTTTACACGTCGTTCTTCGTTCCGGCGCATCAATATTCTTCCCCAGCGATCGGGAGCGGAGTCGCCTATCGCACCGAAAAGGCTCATCCCCTGCGGGGTATGAAAGGCGCCCTCCGTCAACTGCAGGCCGGGTTCAAGGGCAAAGCGTTCCGGAAGCGTAAGCCATTCGGGGAAATATTCAAAAGAAGCAGTCTCCCGCCCATTACGGTAATACGACCAGAGCGTACCGGCAGGTACGGTGTTTTTACCAAGGGCGATTGAAACATAGATTTTTTTACTGTCCATTTATTTCTCCGCCTTTGGGGTTCTTATCCGCTTGGGCAGCCGTTCTTCTTCCAGCATACGCCCGGTAAGATCCCGGGAAGCATCGGCAAGGTCACGAAGGTTGTTTGTCAAACCCAGCACAAACAGCACCGAAGCGTAAGCCGCCATTGAAGAAGCAGGGTCTCCCTTCTCAATTTTGGCAAGGGTGTTTACCGCAATACCGGCCCGCTCGGCCATGAGCGCCATGGTAATACGCCGCCGTCTGCGGGCATCGTTTATGTCCTGCCCCAGTTTACGCAGCGCCCCCATAACCGGTATGGGCAGATGGATATTTTTGCTCATGAAAACCCTCTTAATAGGTATTATAATGATTATTATATAGGATAGCAAGCGTTTTGATGCGTTTTATTACAAAATTATACCGGTTATACATTGTCTGGCAAAAATTTGGTGACTCCACTTGCGCTTCGCTTATAGCTCCTCTACCGCCTTGGTAAGGGCGTCAAGGCGCCGGTAGAGCTGGGATACTTCCGTTGAGACCCGTTTGACAGCCTCGGCGTTGTCCCA
>JAISJS010000223.1 GCA_031261385.1 Treponema sp. | reverse complement strand
GAGCTTCGCACACTGACAGGTCTTTGCGGTGGACGGTACGACCTGACAGGTCTTTACTGCGAGACCTGCCAAGCAAAATGCCCGGCTCATAATACTCTGCGCTTTCGGACGATTGAAATTTATATAATTCTGTGGTAATTTTAAGCAAGATAGGATTTTCTGAGGGACAGAGCTGGTCTGGCGAAGTGGCTTTTATTGGGGACAGAGCTAAAAAAAACACACATTTTCTTCAAAAAATGCAGATTTCACTAATGCACCACGCATCCTGGTTCCCTATAAGGGATATGAGAAAGCGACGAATGCTCCAGGAAGGAGCGGAATATCATGTAACAGCCCGGATTAACCGGAGCGAGATGCTTTTGGCCCCCCGTGAGGACAAGGCATTGCTATTGGCGGTACTAAAACGGGCCAAACAGAAATACTGTTTTCAGGTAAAAAACTTTTGCCTGATGAACAACCATTTGCACCTCCTCATCAAGCCGGGTGAGAATGAATCTCTCTCCAGAATTATGCAATGGATTCTGAGCGTTTTTGCGATGGCCTGGAATCGAAAGCATGGCTTGACCGGTCATGTTTGGGGAGAGCGGTTCTTTTCCCGGGTTATAAACGGCGTTGTGGACGGTTTACGGGTATTTGTGTACATTGACGATAATCCCGTCGACGCACAAATTGCCAGTCATCCCTGGGAATGGGAATTTGGCGGGCTTTGGCATCATCAAAGGGGGATACGGGATATTGTCGAAGAGCCCGATCCCCTGGTCATTCAATTTTTTCCTGAGCATGAAGTGATATATTGATTTGCAGATGGAGGTTTTTAATTTTTATATAGAACGGGGACAGAGCTTAGAGCTTATCAGCCGGCGGCATAAATAAAAAAGGCCGCCCTTTTGGGCAGCCTTAAAACTATATATTGTTATCAACTCAGGGAGTTTGCCCGGCGGCAAACTCCCAGGATAAAATCATTTTACGATTTTATCAGTAGTCCATTCCTCCCATGCCGCCCATTCCTCCGGGGGGCATCGCGGGCGCTTCTTTTTTCTCGGGAAGGTCGGTGATGGCGCATTCGGTGGTAAGGAGAAGACTCGCGATAGACGCCGCATTTTGCAGGGCAGAACGGGTAACCTTTGCGGGGTCAATGATTCCGGCTTTCACCATATCAACCCACTCCATCTTGGCGGCGTCAAAGCCGATGCCTTTCTTTTCGGATTTTGCCCGCTCGGCGATAACCGCTCCATCCACTCCGGCATTTTCTGCAATTTGGCGGATGGGTTCTTCAAGGGCGCGCTTCACAATCTTGAAGCCGACCTTTTCATCATCGGTCAGGGCTGAAACGTCAGACTTGTCCAGGGCGATGGCGGCCTGAATCAGGGCCAGCTCGCCGCCGGGGACGATCCCCTCCTCAATAGCGGCGCGGGTGGCGGAAAGGGCGTCTTCGACCCGGTGCTTCTTTTCCTTGAGTTCCACTTCGGTAGCGGCGCCTACATTGATTACCGCAACTCCGCCGGCAAGCTTGGCAAGCCGTTCCTGCAGTTTTTCCCTGTCGTAATCGGAAGTAGTATCATCAATCTGCGCTTTGATCTGGGCGATCCGGTCCTGGATTTCCTTCTGTTTGCCGGCGCCGTTGATAATCGTGGTATTATCCTTATCAATCTTGATGGTTTTAGCCTTGCCGAGCTGTGTTATTTCGGTATTTTCAAGTTTAATTCCGAGTTCTTCGGTGATAACTTCACCGCCGGTAAGAATGGCAATATCTTCCAGCATCGCCTTGCGCCGATCCCCGAACCCGGGAGCTTTGACCGCTACGGTATGCAGGGTGCCGCGGAGACTGTTCAGGACGAGGGTCGAAAGCGCCTCGCCGTCAACGTCTTCAGCAATGATGAGCAGGGGCTTGCCGCTCTGGGCAACTTTTTCCAGCAGGGGAAGCATATCTTTCATCGAAGAAATTTTCTTGTCATGGATGAGGATATACACATCTTCATACACTGTTGCCATGGTATCCCGGTCGGTGACGAAATATGCGGAGATATACCCCCGGTCAAACTGCATTCCTTCGACAAATTCAATGGTGGTATCCATGGTTTTGGACTCTTCAACGGTGATAACCCCGTCTTTACCGACTTTTTCCATAGCGTCGGCGATGGTATTGCCGATCTCGCTGTCATTATTGGCGGAAACCGAAGCGACATGGGAAATATCTTCCTTGTCGTTGATTACCTTGGCGTTTTTCTTGATTTCTTCAACGGCGATTTCTACCGCTTTGTCGATACCCCGTTTCAGTTCTATGGGAGTCATCCCTGCGGCTACCGATTTGAGCCCTTCTTTGACCAGTGAATAGGCCAAAACTGTGGCGGTCGTGGTACCGTCGCCGGCTACATCGTTGGTTTTGGTGGCAACTTCTTTCAGAAGCTGGGCGCCCATATTCTCGTAGGGATCGGCAAGCTCCACCTCTTTTGCAACGGATACACCGTCCTTGGTTACGGTAGGGGCGCCGAATTTCTTGTCCAGAAGGACATTCCGCCCTTTCGGGCCAAGGGTGACCTTTACGGCCCTGGAAATCTGCTCAACCCCGGCAAGCAATTTGCGCCGGGCATCTTCGTTGAACAACAACTGTTTCGCCATGATTCTTTTCTCCTCTTTTTATTGCCGGAATCCGGAAAATGCAGGACTTTTTCCCGCTTACGGAAGACCGGTATAATATGAACTGGATTATTGCCCCTTGCCGGGGCCCGAGCCTCAAAGAGACCCACATATAAAATACTAAATTGAAGCGACAACGGCAATACCAAAATGAATATTTTCCTGGGGACAGAGCTCGATTTTTTTGTTAATATGCAATTATAATGAGCTCTGTCCCCACAAAAAGGAGAAGTAATGAAAAAGTTACGATTGGGAGTTCTTGGATGCGCCGGTATTTATGCCGGTTCGGTGGCCCCCGCGCTTAAGTCGTCTTTATTGGTCGAACCGTATGCAGTCGCCTCACGGGATATCGAAAAGGCGCAGAAATACGCCGATGCTCATGGCTTTACTGTGCCCTACGGCTCTTACGAAGCGTTATTGGCGGATCCCAATGTGGATTTTGTGTATATTCCCCTGCCCAATCACCTTCACCTTGAATATATCAAGAAAGCGGCAGATGCAGGGAAGCCGATAATCTGCGAAAAGCCTCTCGGACTCAATGCAAAGGAGGCGGCTGAGGCGGCTGCGTACTGCCAAAAAAGGGAAATCCCGCTGATGGAAGCCTTTATGTACCGTTTTCACCCCCAATGGGTTCAGGCCAAAGAGCTGATACGATCCGGCAAATTGGGGGAACTTATAACGGTTAATGGGCTCTTTTCATATAATAATAGGGACAGAGCTAATATCCGTAATATAGCTGCTTATGGCGGCGGAGCGATCCTTGATATCGGCTGTTATACAGTTTCCAGTGCCCGCTACCTCATAGGGACAGAGCCGGTCCGGGCAGTTTGCTCAATTACCCGTGATCCTTCCTTCAAAACCGACGTTTTGGTTTCCGCTATTCTCGATTTTGGCGGGGGAAAGACTGCCGTGTTTTCAGTCAGTACTCAAATATCCTCCTATCAACGGGTTACTGCTATCGGAACCGGAGGCAGTTTTTCTATAGAGATACCCTTTAATATGCCCGACAATGCTCCCGGTCACATTATGCTTAACGACAGCGATGGAAAAAGGCTTGTTGAGAGCGAGCTTGCCAATCAATACCGCCTGGAATTTGACGGTTTCGCGGAATCTCTTATTCAAAAAGTCGAAGTGCCAACTCCGGTTGCCGATGCGGTAGCAAACATGGCTGTTTTGGACGCCCTTTTCAAATCTGCTGTTTCCGGTGGTTGGGAAACGGTTCAAAGGTATTAAAAATGGGGACAGAGCTGAAAATTTATACCGATGGCGGCTGTTCCGGCAATCCCGGGCCCGGCGGCTGGGCCTATGTAATTACAAAATCGTTACAAATCATCACTGAAAAATGGGGCGCTGAAAAGAATACTACCAATAATCGGATGGAGTTAAGTGCAGTTATTGCTGCCCTGGAAGCTTTACCGTCTTTGTCGCCGTCCCCGGGGAAGGTTACCGTCTATACCGATTCGCAATATGTACAAAAAGGCATAACGCAATGGATTCGGGCCTGGAAACAGAACAACTGGCTGACCAGCGGCAAAAAACCGGTAAAAAATCAGGACCTTTGGCAGCGCCTGGATACACTTTCAGGCGGCTTTTCACTTGCCTGGGTATGGGTCAAGGGCCATGCAGGCGATGAATTAAATGAACGTTGTGATCAGATGACGCAGGAAGCGATAGCATCCATTCAATAAATTGGGGAACCTCAACCGAGACCTTAAGGTCGAAGGTTCCAGTGTACTTGAACCTCAACCGAGACCGCCAGGTCGAAGGTTCCAGTGTACTTGAACCTCAACCGAGACCGCCAGGTCGAAGGTTCCAGTGTACTTGACAGAGCTTCTCACTCTTCCGGTTTTACTAAGGCCGTTGTAATCAATTCAGTCAGTTTTGCCGCCTCTTCCGGGGTCAGGGTGATACCCTTGCCCATCTTTTCATGTCCCGGCGCCCAGTCCCGAATATCAATTTTGGGATTTCTGCCATTCCAGGAGACCAAATTGACCTCTTTTTTCCATCCGCCCTTTTCCTCTGAGATAACCCCGAAATGTTTTAAAATATCAAAACTAATATCCGACATACTAACCTCGCTTATGCTGTTTGTTTTACTATATCAAAAGATACGCCGTTTGCAAGTTCTTCAAGTTTGATAACATACCGTGTTGCAGGTCACTCTTAAAAATTCTCAAAATGATGTTTTTTGACTTGTTGAAAATAATACGGTGTTGTATACTGTTAAATTACTGGTATAGTAAATAATGCAATGAGTGAGAAGGAGTGGCCTATGAGGAAATGGTATAATACGGTTTTTCTGTATGCAATATTGGTGCTTTTTTTTGTTGTTTCCTGTAAGAGCACCCCAAAAGAAGCGGAGACGGAAACAGTCCCTCCGGCTGCCTCGGTGAGCCAGGCGTCTCTTGATGCCCTGGATCAGGCCGCCGCCCGGGCGGAGCAAGCCAGAAAGCGGGCCCTGGATTTCAGCGCCGGTTCGTATTTCCCGAGTGATTGGGAGGCGGTTGAAGCCAAATATACATCTGCCGGTAATCAGAGCCGGGCAACCGAAGACGAAGTTCAGCAGACCGCCGCCCTGTATAATGAGGCCGCCGTCACCTACGATGATCTTTTTAAAAAGGCCGTTCCGCTCTTTGCCAAGGATCGGGAGGATGAAATAGTTGCTGCCCGGAACGAGGTTATTACCACGGGTTTTGGCGGGGCATATCTGGAATATGTCCGTAAGGCGGATCAGTCTGCTGTCCAGGCGCTGGCCCAATATGACGCGGAGGATTATTACGCTGCAAAGGACACTGCGGCGGTTACGCTTGCCATGTATCAGACTCTGAAAACCGGGGCGGACGCTTATTCTGCCCGTCAGGAGATAGTGCGGCGGGGTTTTGTTGCCTTTGATTCTGAGAATTTCGCCCGTGCAGAGGAAATCGCCGTCGCCGCTATCAATAATTATGAAAACGGGAACATTTCACAAGCTCAGAATGAGGCGGAAGAAGCCGGACTTCGGTATAATTTGGTACTTAAGGCCGGATGGCGCTCATTTGCATCGGAACGCGCCGATGTCGCCGCCGCTGATCGTCAGAAAGCCCTGGATCTCAAGGCCAATATAGCGGTACGGGACGATTTTAACGCTGCACAGGATGTGTATAACCGTGCACAAGCGGCTTTCAGATCAGAGAAATATGATGATGCGACGATTTTTTATACCAATGCAGCGGCTCGTTTTGCGGCAGTCAGTGAGACCGCGGCAGAAAAGCGCCGCATTGCCGAAGAGGCAATCAAGGAAGCCGAGGAAAAGATTTCTGAAAGTGATGAAAATGCAAGACAAGCTGAGATAATAATAGAAGGAGGCGATCAATGAACCGTGGAATTATTTTTCTGTCGGCTATAATTTTGACTTTTGGGGCGCAGTCGTTGTTTGCCCAGTATGAGCTTCCGGAGCCGGTATTTATTGAACCGGCGGTCCGCACGGAAGCAGAAATCGCTCCCGTATCCGGGGTAGTTTTGGAGAATTCCGGGCCGTTGTTTGCTAATTTTAACGAAGTAGTCTATTTCTTGTGGGATAGCGATCCTGCCGATCAATCTGAACCGACAGTGTTTCTTCCCATTGCCGCCCTTGCAGCCGCGGCCTCCACGGATGCCGAACAACAATCAATTCCCCAAGGCATCAGAAATAACCGGTATTACCTTGAAAGCGAACGGCTGAAGGGTTTGGCGGATCAATCTTTTGAAGATGGTGATTATGACTCGTCAACCAATTATGCCACCGAATCGGTCCGGTATGCCCAGCTTTCGGATGAGTATGTTGTCCTTCAATTGAAAATCAAGGAAACCAATGACGCCATTGCCGCCGCAAAAACCCGCCTGGATTGGGCAGCTTCAAGCGGCGCCGCGGGGAAATATCCTGCC
>JAISJS010000145.1 GCA_031261385.1 Treponema sp. | reverse complement strand
ATCAAATCATCCAAAACATACATACCACCGTGGGTTGTTTTATCAATATTGGCAACCATCCGCAAACAGGGAAATGCGGCAGATTTCAGGCGGCCGCGTTCGGTATTTTTCAATTCGGGGATTAACTCGTACAGTATTTCTGCGAAATCGGCATCCCGGTAGTGGTCAACAATAAAAAGACCGTTTATGTCCGCCTGACCAAGGACAAACCCTAGTTCTTTATGTTTACAGTTAGCGTTTATGGGTACCGCCACAATCCCCAAACGGGCTGCGGCATAGAATACCGGCCCCCAATCCGGCACGCTGTATGCCCAGATGCCGATATGGTCTCCCTTTTTGAAGCCTGCGGCAAGCAGCCCCTTGGCTAAATCATCAGCCTTTTTATCAATATCGCCGAAGGTGTACCGGATATTTTGGTTCGGAAAAACAAGAAATTCCTTATTGCCGCGTTTTGCCGCCTGTTCCCTCAACGCGGTGCCAAGGGTTACTTCTAATAATTCCATAAAATCCTCCTCAAATTGTCTCGGCCGTTTACGGTAAGTGCAAAATACCGGCGCCCGCCACAGCAGACGCCGGTATTTACTATTTGGTAACTATATCAACTGAAGTTTTGTGATAAAACTCGTACAACTTTCTTGCCGGACGCTTGTCGCCCTCAAAATAGGTTTTCGCCCAGGGCCAAAGCGGTATTGTGGGGAACACGTCAGAAAACAAAGCTTTGTTTGGATCCGGATTTACATAAACATAGTTTTCCTGTTCAAAACCCTTTGGGAATATCGCTCTCAAGTTTTCCGTGTTTACCTCAAAGGTGTACATACCGTGTGGAGCATTATGGGAAGAATTACCATCCACCGCACTTTCACCGGTACCGGTGGCAGGAATCTGCTCTGTAACCGGAACATAATCATGGAGAAAAACAGGGGTATGCCAGGTAGGATGTTCATACCACACAATTTTGACCAGGGACGGCGCCCTGCCGCCCGGCTCGGTCGTAAAGAGATTTGTCAAGGTAAACACGCCGGGGGTAAAAAACTTCGCCATATTGAGACCATAATCGGCGGCAGCCTCCGCAGGCCATGCGGACCCTGGCAGTGATTTGGGCAGACGTTTGGGGAAATAGAAGTCCCCCCCGCCGGTTACCGCAGTTTTTGCCGCCGCCAAACCTTCCCTCGCCCAACGCCTTGTGTCTTGCGCCTCGGTGGTAAAGTGCGTGGTATTGCCGACGGAAGAACTGTACCAGTAATCCATAGCGGCATTTGTCTTTAACAGGGCGCTGGAAATATCCGCTTTAGCCTTGTCCATGGCACGGGCATTGTATACGGTAAGGAAGTTATTCTTTAAGGGCAGTATTGTTGACACAGTCGACAGGTTCTTCCACAGGTTTTTATGGGATTCAAAATTCTCCTGCAGGTTGAACATTTTATCCAGGATCAAATCCAGCCCGTCGTCCCAGGTGATTTCACTCATCAGCCAGGGACGCAGATCTATGGTCCAGTCATACACCGAAAGGTACTCAAAAATACCCCGTACCGCCAGCAAATTGCCGACAAGGTAATCCATCTCGTGTTTGCCGATAACCGTATCGCCGCTTCCGTATAAGTCTTCCAGATCAAACTGGTCCTTGAGCCGCGGGTTAAGCGGCACCTGGGCATTGGGGGACAGGGTTTCGGCCCTGGCAATCGCCTCATCAAACTCTTTTCCGAATACATAGGTTTCTACCCGCTCTATAAACGGATTAAAGCCGGTGCGATAAGAACTAATCAGAGCCCAAAATATCAGATTGATAAATCGTTCCCTGGTTGGTTTTTTGTCTACATCCGCAGGGTTAAGGTAATCACCTTTCCTGCCGAGCTGCTGGGCCAGGGTAAAATCACCAAAGGGTGTTACAAAACCGGAAATCCGGGAATTAATCTTGGGCAGAGTCGCCTTATCCGGGGTGTATGTTGTCGCCGCATATTCGGTGTACCATTCTTCCCCATCCCCAATCCCAGTATCTCTCTTGCCCGTCCAGTAAACATCATCACAAACCCAATCATCCAGCGTACTGGGAATCCGGGCAATATACAGGGAACCCAACAGAGAACGTACATTCGGGTCTATAAGGATATTCCCCAATTTGGCAAGGGTACTGTAAAATATCAGCTCGTCATTGGTTTTATTCGCCTGATACGCCGCTTCATACAGGGAAGCGGCAATATCGTACTGCCCAATACTCAGGTACTTCCACGCCCGGGCGGCAAGCGCTGCTGTAGACAGTTTTTCAAACTGAGCGCCGATCCGCACATCCTCATTCGGCAGGGTGAACGAATAGGGAAAACCAACAGACAGCGGAACCGTTCCCCCGCTTACCTTCGTTACCGTCAGGCTTCCGTCTACCAGATCAAACCCATCATCGGGAATAATATTTATTTTTATCAGGGTCCCATCAACTCTGCTCAGGAATTCCGAATAAACAAGCCCGTTTTCGATAAACGGATCAACGGAAACCGTAAAGTCGCCCGCTGCTTTCGGCACAAAGGTTGCGGTAATATCGGTATTTGTATTAATCGGGGTTGTCGCCTTGGAACTGGTCACGTTGAGCGGACTGGGGTTCCCGCCGGCGGCCTGTAAAAGGCACCCCTGCAATACATAGCCGGGATCAGGGTTGGCATAAATTGCTACATAGGTTCCCCCCGTTACCTGGGTATCGCTGAGCCGCAGCGTGCCGTGCGCGGGTTCCGGAAACACCCGGACAGAATAAAGAACCTTTCGGTCAGAGCTCAACATTGCCGGATTTTCACAGGCGGTGCAGAACAGAATCCCTGCCAGTACAACAATCAAAGGTAATTTCTTAAGCATAGTCCCCCCGCTTTAAAAGCTGTAGGTAAAGGAAATCGGTACAGATATAACCGGATCACCGTTAAATCTGGGGGGATACTTATTGGTATCCGATGACGGGACATAGGCATACCGCGGGCTTGAAGGAATCATTATCACCACACCGATCTTAACGTGTCCTCCCCCTACGCCCAGATCTATCCAGGGGCCTATCCCAAAGTCCGTGTATTCGGTTAATTCCATCTGTTCATCCGGAACCGGTATCCCGGTTTTTTTCAGCTCATTGGCTTTGTGTATATCCAGCGCCACATCTACTCCAACCTTGAAGTTGGGGAAAATGACATAGGACGGCATAAACCAGAAATCCAGCCGTAAACCATCTTTAACTTCTTTACCGTCAGCGTCTGATTGCTTGGCGCCGCCGAAGAATCCATCGATACGGGCGGTAATATTCAGGGCATCCAGAAACGCCGGTGTCCACGAAACGCCCAATGCGGCTACCAAAGGCTCCTGAACCGTATATTCTTTATGGTTAGGGTTGCTTTCGGCTGCATACACTCCGGTTCCGTCAGATTTGACGACATGTTCATAGATTAAGATATCGTTCGTGGTGGTATATTTCAGCGGAAGTTTCATACCCACATCCAAAACAAGGCCTTCCAGTCCGTCGTAAAGAAACGCCCCTTCAATTACATCCGCGTTACTGGTCCGTATACCGGTTACCAGTTTGGTTTCCTGATCTACGCCGCTGCCGCTTTGGTTGGCCCAACGCCATGCATTGCGGTTATTCCCGATAAACTGAAACCGTGCAAAGCCGACATCCGGTATCCGGTACCCCAAGGCTATCTGCATGGCCTTGTATACATCGGCGGCGCTTACCTCCCGGTCGCCGGGATGCGCAGGATTATCCGGATTATAGGTACCCAGAACGCCATTGTCTTCGTTGTTCAATAAATTCAGGATCGCCCGCAGATTGTTACCGGGGGACCCCAGGCTGTTTGAGCCAAACGAACCCTGGATATTCAGGCCGTTCCAGGGAGAATCCCACCACATCAGCGGTTCAAGCTTAAAATGAGCGCCGGCGGTCGCGTCGAAGCGCTGGAAAATGTTGTCTTCGTTGGGGCTGCCGCTAGGGACCAGCCATGAGGAGAATTCGGACGCGCCGATTCTGCCCCGCAGTTCCTGTTCCTTAAACCAGCCTGCGGTCAGCTTGAGCATATTAAACTGCTCAGGCAGTACCAACCCCAGGGGCTGTACCCACGCCTTGGCATTGTCGCCGATGATTGCCGGCGAATTATTGGAAATATTCACGCCGAAATCAAAATCTATATCAAAACCGATATTGCCGCTGGGGGATTTTCCATGAGCGGAAAACCCTATGTTGGGGACATCACCCCAGGTTGATGTAGCGGCAGATACGGCAGAATGGTCACCCATAAGCGCCAGGGGCGTTATTACCGCTCTACCCCAGGCGCTGAATGTTACCTGTGCATGCACATTAACGCCAACCGTAAACAGAATCAACAGTACGATAATAACCTTTCCCTGTTTCATGACGACTCCTCTAATCAGGTTTAATTACACATAAAGAGAGGCATGAAAATGCCTCTCTTTATGCATATTGGTTCACATCAGTTTTTTAATTAGAGAGCGGTTCCGGCGTATCAATAAGCCCGCGCCAGTCCATTGCCTTAAACCCGTTCCCGCTGGGAGTCCCGGGATGGACAGGCGCCGCAGAAGCGGCCGGGAACGGCCGGTTAGCCTCGCCTGCGAGGTACTCATCCAGGATAGGATCGATGCGCGCACGTACACGTTCTGCAATAGTCGGATGACCGGGGCGTCCCCAAATCATGCGATAATAGTCAAAGCGTCCGATAGGATCGTCAACCGGGAACGGAGGAGTCCGCAGCTTCAGCAAGTTCGGATTAGCCAGAGCAAACGCGGTGTTCGCTTCGCCGTCGAAAATCCGCATGGCGTGATACCCCATGTCGGGGCCTTCGTTTCCGTTGTTGCCGCCGTGGGTTCCCCAGGTCATTTCCATGGCATTGTTCCAGATGTACTTCTGTTCATCCCCTTCCCATTCGCCGTACATTTTGTACACTTCATCGGCTATGAGCCAATGGGCAAACTGGCTTTCGGGATTATTTCTCGGTACGACAAAACCGTCCTGCAAGATAAGCCCGCGGGGAGCGATCAAGGCGCCCAGATAATACTGGTCAACCGGAATCGTACAGAGGATACCGTACTTGCCCCGGCTTTCAGTTCCACGGACGTGGTCGATGTCCAGTCCGTAGTGCAGGTCGGCAAACTCACGGAACCGTACGCTGAACCAGCCGGGGGTCTCATTACGGCCCTCAGAAAGGCTCTGGATACCGGACCACAGTTCCGCAGGGCTCTGCCACCCGATAAAGGGAGTAGTTACCGAAACAGAATAGTTAGTGGGAGTCGCTTCAAAATCTTCGTAATACGGAGCCCAACCGCGAACAGCCCGGTATCTCCATGCATCGGCGCCGCCGCTGATTGTCGTCTCATAGGCAACATCTGTTCCCAGCATGAGGTCACCGTTGTTGATTTTCTTCATATACCAGGGCTTGCCGACCAGACCGTCAAACTCCATAAGACCTTCTCCGTCGAGCGGCAGCGGGTCTGCAAACTGACCGCCCACTCTGTAACCGGCCGGCGACAGGAAGCGTTCGATAGCGGGACCGCCGGAACCGGCAGAACCGACTGAAGTATACCCAACCTGCGCGCCTTTACGGCTTTCCGCAAAGGCAGAAATACACATAGTGGCTTTACCGTTACGGGAATACCCGGTAATACCCACTTTGTTTTCATCGTAAATGCCTCTGAATGCCCGTTCGGTAGCGTCGTCAATTACTCCGTCATTGTTTAAGTCAATACCTTCCATAGCGGTAAGCACAACGCTCATGCCCCACGCATAGTCACTGTTGCCGGAAGGAGCGCTGGGGTCAGCGATGGTGAGACCATAGAGCGTCCAAACCGCGCCGCTGCCGTCAGCCTCGGTACCGAACGTACCGTTATTGAAGTTTCCCGTACCGCCTATAAAGTTTCCGGGGCTGCCCTGAATCCATAACGGCAGGTCATGCAGACCCTCATGGGCCGCCAGGTTTGCACCGCCGGTCGGATTTGTCGTAATGGTAAAAGTCATATTCCTGCCGCTTGCCTTATGAGTAACGGTAATTGCGGAGGTGGCTACACCACTATTGGTAAAAGTAATATCCACAACATCCGGAGCAATAGAAGGCATCATTCCATACTCGTAATACTGGAGTATCCGGGAAATTTCCTTCCGCCGGTTTTCCCAGTCCAACTTGGTAACTACCTTGTTACCGTTGGCAAAATGGAAGGGATCGGGATACGCATGTTGATGACCCAGCGCATTCCAGGTCGCCGGAGGGGGAAGCCGGTCGAGGGCGCTTTCAAACCGCCTGCCGGTATAGCTGAGATCAGGCGTTCCCCAGCCGGGACCGCCGACACTGGAACCGCTGCCGCCGCCCGGGCCTCCGGGACCGGGAATCAGGGAACCGGTCGGGTCGTCATACGTAGCAGCCGGATTTTCGCAGGCTGCAAAGGCGAATAACGCGATACTCGCCGCAAGGCAAATCGCAACTCGTTGTACTCTTTTCATTATAATTAAATCCTCCGATACAGATTTAGGGTCCCCCAAAAGGGGAACCCCGCTGCCGTGGGCGTGACCATCACGCCCACGTTAGATTGTTACTCCCTAAGGCGTAATATACAGTGCGTACAATTTCAAATCCACCTTACTTTCCGCGGTAACACGGATGTAGAACGTCCCTCCGTTCCAAGGGCCGTACGCAGGAGCAATATCTGCAAATACCCCAGTACCGTTAAAGGTTGCAGGTAACACTGTTCCTGTATCCGGCAGAGTAGTATAGGGAACGCCATCAGGAGAGTCATAGTACACGCCTGCTTCTTTACCGGCAGGCGGAGTAATCGCGGCATCAGCTTTCGCAAAGGGACCCGCGACCCAGGCATAGTCAACCGTAGCGCCGGGAGCTGTCGGAACGGCGTTAATAGTTATATCAGTACGAACTGCTGTTGCATAGTCAGCTTTATTATACGTATTAACACCTAAACCGGATGTTTCGGTAACAAGAATATTACCCTTTTTATCCGCAGCAGGAGCAGAATACGAGCTAACGCCAAGCACATTATTCCCCTCAGGAACCCCGCCAGTGGACGTACCATTGAACGTGATACCGCTTATGCTTGTGTCTCTACTGCCGGCGCCAATCCATACTTTGTAGTACCGTGCAACGGCTACTCCGCCGGTAACTCCGGCGTTTGGCTGGGTAGAATCCTGCCAAATCGGAGCCGCGCCCGACCCGCCATAGAATTCAACCGAGTTTTCCGGAAGCACACGGATAACAATAACCTGTCCGGGTTCGACGGCTGAGAACGTATCCAGTCCTTCTGCCGCGTTCACGTCGAAGACTACCGTCCCCAACGAAGTTCCAAGGGTCGGAGCTAACCCGATAGCAATGGGTGATTCAAATCCATTGGGCGCCGCCGCTTCAACCTTAATACTCGCGAGGTCGCTTACGTTAAGGACTAACGGAGTATTCGCCCCGCCGGTAACAGCGGTATTAACGGTCGGAATCGCTACATCAGTACCATTGATCTTAAGAGAACCAAGCGTGGTGGAATTATTACCGGCATTGAGAAGGAATTTATACCAGCCCTTTTCGCCGAGTTCCGAAGTAGCCTGAACCAACAGCCAGTTGCCTCCAATCAGCCTGCCAAGATCAGATGTCTTGTCAAAGGCCAGCGAGCCGTCACGCTGATTTTTTATCCAGTCATACTCCAATTTAAGATCTGAATCGGTTGGAGCCAATACCAGTTCGGCACGGAAATTATCCGGAATGGCTGCACTGCGATTAAGATACTCGGTGATGGTTGCAATACTCCCGCTAATCGTACCGGGCGGAGACCCCGGAGGAACCGCAGCCAGCTCAGGCCCGCCAACGTAACTCCCATAACTTTCGCTGCCGGTCATGGAAACGGTACCCATCTGACCTATCTCCAGGGGGATTTCACCTTTCTTGGTGGCGCCTTCATACCACACGATCTTTGCACCCGTGAGGCTGCGGTCATTCTTTTTAGAAACCATCTTGAACTTATAATACCCATTATCGACATACGCATTATAACCGCCGTACGCATAGGAACTCTTGACTTCCACATAGAGGTAATCGCCGTTGCTTACGTCAGCAAAAAGCCCGGGGATAATACCGCTTCCATTAGCGGGAAGGAAATCCCCTTCAAATACCGGAGCGGCGTTTCCAGAGGCTGTGGCAACACGGATAGTAGAAGTAACATCTTCCGGCTTAACCGTAAGGGCTAAGGTTGCGCCCTCCTGGTCGTTGCCGAACCAGATTTGACCTTCCTGCTCCACCGTTACCGCTTCCGGAGAAGCAGCGGGTATGCCAACTTTACCAAAACTCGTGATGGCAGAACCTGACGCATTTTTACCGCCGGCAGCAGACCTGCCGCCCAACGTAATGTCGGCAACCCCCGGGTTCCGGTTGTGAACCTGGATAGCATAGATAACGTATTTATCCCGGTTCGCGGAAAAAACTTCGACAAAGAGAAAGTCATTGTCCGCAAAGGTAAATGTCGTACCCGTAACAAAGGTAGGCTGAACATTCGCTTTTGCCTGGGCAAAATACACCGTCGAATTCTCAGCAACGCCTTCCACGCCGACTTCGGCATTTTTCAGCGATATATTACCAACGAAAATATGACCGGCAGTCTCAGTCGCCGCGACCCAATCCTCACTGGGAACACCCACAGTCGCCGTTTTAAAACCGGCTACCACTACGTGCTTCACCGTAGGATCGCTGCTCCGGGGACCCAGACCAGTAACCTGTTCACAACCGGTGAATACCAATCCCAATACGAATATCAGCGCCAGGCTGATTATTCCCGCAATGCTACTTTTCTTCATCAAAAAGCCTCCAAAAAACAAAATACAAAAACTTTTTACACCTGCCCGGCATTGAACAACGTCCAACAGTCCGGGCAAGGCAATAACCACTCACTATGTTTTCCGGTTCCGGATCCTCCTTATATGGCCACCCTAAAGGGAATTGCCGGTAAACCTTCAGCGTTGTAAAGCTGACGGTCCGCTGGGTTGTCGGCCCAGGCATACAAAACCCTTTCGGGGTTATTAACCGCCGAAAGATCAATAAATAACTGATCCCTGCCTTCTATTGTTGCGGGGAGCCTGACCGGATTTTTGCCGGATACCACGGTTACATGGGGCGCATCACAGGCAGTAAGCCCTGCCCCGCAATTTTCAAATTTTAAAACAAGGGTATTTTCTTCCCGCCTGATTACACGGAGCATGGGCCCCGGAGCGGTGTTTTCCTCTTTATAAATCAATGCATCTGCGGCAAGCGCCAGACGATACCCGACATCTTTTTTGTTAATCGGGTGCAGATCGTTCCAT